>JBBIQF010000660.1:0-3089 GCA_037442445.1 Planctomycetaceae bacterium | reverse complement strand
GTCCTCTTGTAAGTAATCCAAGTCTCTATGACATCTTCTGTGAAGACCCCGCCTTTGAGGAGAAACTCTTTGTCGTTCTCCAGGTGGGAAAGGGCCTCGTCCAGAGAACCGGGGAGTGAGGGGATCTCCGTCAGCTCTTCCGGTTTCATATCGTAGATATCCTTATCGAGCGGCGCGCCCGGATCGATCTTGTTCTGGATGCCGTCGATCATGGCCATCAGCAGGGCGGCAAACGCCAGGTAGGGGTTGCAGCTCGGATCGGGGCAGCGGTATTCGACCCGCTTGGCCTTGGGATTGGGGCTATACATGGGGATGCGGCAGGCGGCCGAGCGGTTGCGCTGCGAGTAGGCCAGGTTCACCGGCGCCTCGAAGCCGGGCACCAGCCGCTTGTAGCTGTTGGTTGTGGGGTTGGTGAACGCGCACAGCGAAGGGGCGTGCTTCAACAGGCCGCCGATGGCATACAGCGCCAGGTCCGAGAGCCCCGCGTACCCGTTGCCCGCAAACAGCGGCTCGCCCCCCTTCCACAGCGACAGGTGGCAGTGCATGCCCGAACCGTTGTCGCCAAACAGCGGCTTAGGCATGAAGGTTACCGTCTTGCCGTACTTCCGGGCCACGTTCTTGACGATGTACTTGTACATCATCATTTTGTCGGCCATGGAGACCACGTCGTCGAACTTCATGTCGATTTCGGCCTGGCCGCCGCTGGCCACCTCGTGGTGCTGGGCCTCGACCTCGATGCCGCACTCGATGAGCGTGTGCATCATCTCGTTGCGGATATCCATGAGTTGGTCGGAAGGGGGCACGGGGAAATAGCCCTCCTTGTAGCGGAGCTTGTAGCCCAGGTTGGGCCGCTCCTCACGCCCCCGATTCCACTGCCCCTCGATGCTGTCGATGTAGTAATACGCGGCGTTGGGCGACTGGTCGAAGCGGATATCGTCGAAGATGAAGAACTCGGCCTCGGGGCCCACGTAGCAGGTGTCGGCAATGCCCGTGCTCTTCAGATAGTTCACCGCCTTGCGTGCCACGTTGCGGGGATCGCGGCTGTAGTCCTCGCGCGTGATGGGGTCCTGGATGTTGCAGATCATCGACAGAGTTTTGATGCTGGCAAAGGGGTCGATGACCGCCGTTTCCGGCTGCGGCACCACCAGCATGTCGCTTTCGTTGATCCGCTGCCAGCCGCGAATGCTCGAACCGTCGAATCCCAGCCCCTCCTCGAACACGTCCTCGTCCAGCTTGTCCACCGGAATGGTGAAGTGCTGCCACAGGCCCGGAAAATCCATGAACCGCAGGTCCACCGATTTGACGTCCTTCTCGCGACAAAGCGCCAACACCTCTTTAGGGGTCACCGGTTCCTCCTTTCAGCAATGCACAAAGACCGAAACGAATCGTGCGGGCACACAAGGCCCCCGGCGCACGGCAGCCATCAAGCTCGGCGTTGCCTGCGCCGGGCGGGCTTCCTGCGGTCTCCAGCGCCGGGCAATACCCAGGCCGCCACTGCACTTCGACGAACGCAAATCTAATGCCGCTATTACGAGAAATCATAGTGATGCGGATTCCTAACATCTTTTCTGCCAACATGTTAGGACATCCCCAGGATTTCCCGGAGCCGTGCCGAGGAATCCGAGTTCTGCCGAAAGATGTGGCACCGCGTGACTAAAGATTTGGCAAATCCGGCTCCGCCCGCACCAGTTCCGTTGACACGCACCCGGCTTCAGCCGGAACATTAGGAGGTCGCGCCCCACGGGCGCCCGCCCCCTTTTTGCTTGCCGGTTGATTCCCCTGGGCCCCTTTCATGCCGCAAGACCGCTATTACGCCGCCGCCTGCCAATTCGACTTGCCGAACCCGCGCTGTGCGGAAGAAATCGCCCCCCGCGTGGAGCGGATGCTCGAAATGGTGGACTACGCGGTGGCAGGTTACGAGCCGTTCTTCCCGGTGCGACTGGTGGTCTTTCCGGAGTTCGCACACGCCGCGCCGATCTACCCCACCGCCGAGGAAATCCACGACCGCCTGGCCCTGCCGGTTCCCAATGAGTTCACCGATCGGTACGGGAAAAAGGCCAGCCAATGGGGGGTGTACATCGTCCCGGGAACATTTTTGGAGCGCTCGCCGAAATGGCCCGGGCACGTCTTCAATACCGCCTGCTTGATCGGGCCAGAAGGGTTGGTGCTCAAGTATCGCAAGGTCCACCCTTGGATCCCGTGGGAGGTACATACCAGCCCTCACGACCTGCCCGATTACGACGAGCCGCTTTTTCCCGTGGCAGAGACGGAGATTGGCCGCATCGGCATAGGCATCTGCTACGACTGGCTGTTCCCCGAGGCCGCCCGCCAGCTCGGCCTGGCCGGCGCCGAGGTGCTGGTGCGGGTGTCGGCCTACATGGACCCTTGGGGCACCGCCCCGCCGCTGGAATGGTGGACGCTGGTGAATCGGATGCGGGCCATCGAGAACATGGCGTTTGTGGTCGCGGCCAACCAGGGGGCAAGCCTGGCGAACTATCCGCCGTTTAGCTGGCCCGGGGGGAGCATGATCGTGGATTACGACGGCCGCATTTTAGCGCAGGCCGAGCCGGGGCCCGGCCCGCGGATCGTCGTCGGCCCGGTGGATCGGGCCGCCCTGCGGGCCGAACGCGCCAGCCGCCGCGGCCATCAGGTGTTGGCCCACCTTCGCACCGAGGCCTACACCGGTTATCGGCAGCCGGTGTACCGCTGCGCTTGCCCCGGCCAGCCGCCCACCCTGCAAACCAACGAAGCCGCCATCGCCGAGGCCCGCAACCGCTTGAACGAGCGGGCCATGCCGCCGCCCGGTTAGCGGCGCTTTGGAGGGGCCGCCTTTGTCCCGGCCGGTGGCTCTGGTAGCATGGGCGTCTTTCGGTCAGGCGTCTTTTTTCGGAGCAAACCGCCGTGCACACGTCGCCGGCCTCGCAGTCCGCCCCCCGAGGCTTCGCAATGCCCGCCGAATGGGAACCCCACGAGGCCACGTGGCTGGCCTGGCCCCATTACGCCCGCGATTGGCCGGGCAAACTGTCGGCCATCGTCTGGGTGTACGGCGAAATCGTGCGTAAACTGGTGCCGAGCGAAAAGGTCCGCAT
>JBBIQF010000659.1:0-3110 GCA_037442445.1 Planctomycetaceae bacterium | reverse complement strand
TTGGTCGTAGTGTACCCTGTGCCGGAGCCGAGGAGGGTGTCATGGTCTTTGAAGGTCATCGACGCGGTTTTCTGTTTAAGCCGTGGCTGATCACGCTGGGGTCTCTGGTGGCGCTTGGGGCGGTGGTGCTGTTGTTGTGGCGCCGGCCAGCCGGGCCGGAACTGCCCGCCGAGGAAGGCCTAGTGCTGTACTGCGCGGCAGGCATTCTGAAACCGGTGGAAGAGATTGCGGCGGCCTATGAAAAGGAGTACGGGGTTCGGGTGCGGATCGAGCCGGGCGGTTCCGGCACGCTGCTCAGCAAGCTGAAGGTTGCCCCGGAGCGGGCCGATTTGTTCCTGGCCGCCGAAGAGTCGTACCTTCGCGATGCCCGGGCGATGAAGCTGGTGGCCGAGATCCTGCCGGTAGCCGGGCTGCGCGCGGTGATCGCCGTGGCCCGCGGGAACCCCCGCGGAATCCGCACCCCGGAGGACCTGCTTCGCGAGGACGTGTCGGTGGTGCTTCCCAATCCGGAACTGGCGGCGGTAGGCCGGTCGGTTCAGCGCGCACTTGCGGGGGCCGGTTTGTGGGAGAAGCTGGCGGCGAGGGTCCAGGGGCCCGAGGGGCGGGTATCGCTGGTGGGGACCGTGACCGAAGCCGCGCAGGCCGTCAAGCTGGGGGCCGCCGATGCGGCGCTGGTGTGGGACGCCACGGCCAAGCAGTTCGGCTTGGAGTACGTCGAGCCGGCCGGCTTGTCCGAGAAAGCCACCGAGCAGATTCAGATCGGGGTTTCGACGGGGACGGCTCGGCCGACGGCCGCCTTGCATTTCGCCCGCTACCTGACCTCCGCCGATCGGGGCCAGCCGGCCTTCAAGCGCCACTTCTTCCGTCCCCTGGAAGACGCCGACGCCTGGGAGGACCGGCCGCAGTTGGTGCTCATGGCCGGGGCGATGCTCAAGCCGGCCATCGACGAGCAGATCAAGGAGTTTGCGGCCCGCGAGGGGGTCGATATCAGTACCATTTACGCGGGCTGCGGCATCCACGTGGCCCAGATGAAGGCCATGAAGCGGGGCGAGGCCGTGCCGAACCGCTTTCCCGACGCCTATTTCGCCTGCGACTGCTCGTTCATGGACATGGTACAACAATGGTTCGAGGCCGGGCGCAAAATCGCGCGCAACGATATGGTGCTGGCCGTGCAGGCCGGCAACCCGCAGCGGGTCCGTTCGGCCGAGGACCTGGCTCGGCCAGAACTCCGCGTGGGACTCGGCCATCCCCAGAACTCGGCCCTGGGAGCCCTGACAGACGATCTGCTCAAGAAGATCGGCCTTCACGAGCGGGTCTATCGCAAGGACCGCCGCTATCCCGTGGTGCATACCGATGCCGGCCACGATCTGGTCAACAAGCTCCGCGTCGGGGCCCTGGATGTGGCCGTGGTGTACCGCAGCAATGTCCTCAGCCACCAGAAGACCGGCCAGCGCGACGTGGAGGTCGTAGAGATGAATCTTCCCCAGGCGATCGCCATCCAACCCTATGCCGTGTCGCGGAACTCGCGCCACCGGTATCTGATGCGGCGGCTCTTGGAAAAGTTCCTCTCGCCCGAATCGTATCGCCGTTTCACGGACGTGGGGTTCCACTGGGTCGCGGAGGAAAAACCATGAGCGGGCGGGAACTCTCGGTGGGTCCTCCGGGCGCGGCCCCGCCGTCGTCCCGGCCGCTCGCCGAATCGGGGCTCTTCGATGCCCTGTTTGTGGGCCGGCTGGGTTCGCTACTGGCTTTGTATCTGGCCATCGTTATCGGGCTATTGGTGGCGCTGGCGTCGTTCACCTCGGCCAGCGACGTGCTCCGCGCGACCCAAAGCCCGGAAATCCGTTATGCGTTCTGGCTCAGTCTGGGGACGTGCACGATTTCCACGATTCTTTCGCTATGGGTGGCGGTGCCCGCCGGGTACGTGCTGTCGCGTTTTACCTTTCGCGGAAAGGATGTCGTCGATACGCTCTTGGACATTCCCATCGTGCTGCCGCCGCTGGTGATCGGGCTGGCCCTGTTGATCTTGTTCCAGACACCGCTGGGCAAGGCGATCGAGCGGATCCATCCGGTAACCTTTGCGGCACCCGCGGTGGTGCTGGCGCAGTTCTGCGTGGCCTGCGCCTTTGCGGTGCGGACCATGCGCGTCACCTTCGACCAGATTCCGGTGCGGCCGGAGCAGGTGGCCCTCACCCTGGGGTGCAGCCGGCGGCAGGCGTTCTGGCTGGTGGTGTTTCCCGAGGCCCGGCGCGGGTTGATCACGGCGGCCACGCTGGCCTGGGCCCGCTCGCTGGGCGAGTTCGGCCCGGTGCTGGTCTTCGCCGGCGCCACCCGCATGAGGACCGAAGTCCTGCCCACCACCGTGTTCCTCGAACTGAGCGTGGGCAACATCGAGGCCGCCGCGGCCGTCTCGCTGATGATGGTCGCCGCCGCGGGCATCGTGCTGTTGTTGACCCGGAGGTTCGGGCTCCGCGGCACCGGGTTGATCTGACGCGAGGCGGCCGGCCCATGCGCTGCGTTTTTCCAACCTGGCATCCCGGCCCCAACGTAACCCCTCAACCCAGCGAAGTCGGGTGATGATTCGGCTGTGCGGCGTTAGCATTTACCAGGGCTCGTTCGCTTTGCGGCAGGTGTCGTTCGAGGTGCCCGCGCACCACTATGCGGTGCTGATGGGCAAGACCGGCAGCGGCAAGACCACGCTTTTGGAGGCGATCTGCGGATTGCGCCCGGTGGCCGCCGGCAAGATCTTTCTGATGGGCCGGGATGCCACGCGGCTGCGCCCGGCCGCCCGGGGCGTGGGGTACGTGCCCCAAGACGCCGGCCTGTTCCCCCGCATGAGCGTGCGCCAGCACCTGGGCTTCGCCCTGGCCATCCGCCACTGGCCCCCCAAGGCCATCGCCGACCGCGTGGCCGAACTGGCCGAACTCCTGGGCATCGGGCACCTCTTGGACCGCCGGCCCCAGGGCCTCAGCGGCGGGGAAATCCAACGGGTGGCCCTAGGCCGCGCCTTGGCCCTGCGCCCCGGCGTTCTGGTCCTGGACGAACCCCTCAGCGCCCTGGATGAAGAGACCCGCAGCGAAATGTACGATCTGCTCCGCGCCGTGCGGGCC
>JBBIQF010000658.1:0-3126 GCA_037442445.1 Planctomycetaceae bacterium | reverse complement strand
GAAGACGGTAACCCCCGCCTGGTCCCGTGCGCAGCAACTGTTGCCGGCGCCCACCGACCAGCCGTGGAAGCTTTCGATCGCTGTCCCGGAGCAGCCGGCCGCGACGCGCAATCGGCCGATTGCCCTTCCGCCAAAGACCGATTTCTTCGAGGACGTCAAGGCGATCGTCATCAATCCCGCGTGCCAGCGGGCGGTGATCGGCTATTTGTGGGCAAAAGGCGGGCCGCGGGGCGAGGCCCGCACCCGCATCGTGTTGTGCGATCTGGCCAGCGGCAAGGTGCTGGGCAGTGCCAGCGGCCCGGTCAGGATGGTCCCTTTGGCCCTGGATGACACGGGGACCAAGGTTCTGATGCGCCGCGAAGAGTTCGGCTTTGGCAAGCAGGACGAGTTGGAAATCTGGAAGCTCACGCGGTCGGGCATTCAGCGGTTGCTCCGGTGGGTTCCCTATGACGATGTTCAAGGGCCGCAGCGGGACGTCAAATGGGCCGCCTTTGCCGGCCCGGACAAACTCCTCACCCAAGGCGGCGGAAAGCTGGCCGTGTGGAACGCCGCCACGGCGGAGCCCTTGTTCTGGGTCAAGACCCAGGGGGGTTGCATCCCTGCTTTAAGCCCCGATCGCAAGTACGCGGCCTTTGCCACCGACAAAGAAGTAGGCATCCTCGATTTGGAGGCCGGCGAAGTGGTCGCCTTCCAGGCAGCGCCCGGCAGCCATTTCCCCTTCCCCGTGTTCGCGTTTACCCCCAAGGGCACGCGCCTGGCCTGCGCAGCGTTCGACCGGATTTACGTGTGGGACACGGCCACGGGAAACCTGGCTGGCCAGATTCTGCTGGCGGGGATGAACATCCACATCGGCACGGATTTTCTTTGCCCGGGCGAGAACTATGCTTTGGCGGGCAAGACGCTCCTTGTGGACTTGTCCACGCAAGCCAAGGTGTGGACGTATGAGGGGCACGGGGCGGTTGCCGCGCTGGGCAACGTGTGCTGGTTTGTGGTTTCCGGCCGGGATGCGGGGGCGCTGGTCCCTGCCACATTGCCCCACGCCGGCGCCAAGCAGCGGATCCATCAGGCGATGGCGGCGCCGGATTTCTTCGTGTTCAAGCCGGGGGTGACGGTGCGGATCGACACCAGCGGGCTGCCCGACCCCGCCGAGCGCCAAAAGGTGGCCGCCGTGCTCCGCGAAAAACTGATGGCCAACGGCTGCCTGGTGGGGGAGACCGGCACAGTGGACTTGGTCGCCACGGCCGAAGCGGGCAAGCAGCGCGAGGTGGGCTATCACACCTTCGGCCAGATCGGCACGCGCGTCTACAACGTGCAGGAATACATCTCGCGGCTGAAACTGGTGTGGCAAGGGCAGACCGCCTGGGAGGTTAGCGGAACCAGCGTGCCTGGTTTGATCCAGCTCAAAGAGGGCGAAACCGTCCAGGACGTGCTGCGCCGCAGCGAGCGCCCCAACTACGCATGGTTCGCGCATGTGGAGTTGCCCAAGATGGTGCAAAAACCCTCGGCCCAAGGCGGCACGCTGGGCACTTCGCAGGTGACCGTGACGGGTATTCAGTGATTGGCGGCCGGCGGCTTTGGCCGGCACCCGGCTGCACGTGCGCCGTTCCCGGCCCGTGGCGGTCCGCATGCTCTTGGCGAAGGACCGCGCGGGGTACGGCGAGTATCGGAGCGCGGCGGACGCGACGGAGCGTGGCCCTCCAGGGTGGAGGGCCACGCTCTGTCGTGGCCGAGGCATTGCGTGTGGCCCGGGAACGTCCCAGGCCGTGAACGATTACGGCGGCACTTGGCCAGGTGGTTACGGCGCCCTGGGGCCATAGTGGGGCAGGGGCTGGCCGAACTCGTAGGCCCCCAGGTCGGGCGCCGCGCCGCGGAAGTTGTCGCACAGGTTGGGCACCGGCTGGCCGGCGCCGATGGCCGGCGAGCCTGCCCGCAGGGTCAATCGCCGCGGCGAATACGGCTCCCGCAGATAGGCGGCAAGGTCCTGGATTTCGAAGATTTCCTCCTTGCGCACGCGGCGGCCATGCCGCTCGATGCCCACCGCCTGGGCGAACGAGGCCAGATCGGCAAAATCGCGGCGCTGGCCCGGCACCGGCTCCCACCGGAACGCCACCGGCGCTTGGCCCCAGTCGAAGCCGTCATAATCCACATCGGTGCGCCAATCGGCCACGGGCTGGTACTCCATGGCGTATTTCTCGCCGCGCCCGGCGCGGCCGGCGTACCAGATGGGCGAGCCCGGCCCCTTCTCGCTTGCCGGCGGCAACAGAATCCACAGGTTGTTCCGCGAGAACGACTTCAACAGCAGGTCGGCGTTGCGCTGGGCGTGGCGGTTCTCGGCCACCAGCGTGTTGTTGACCAGCACGAAGCGGTCGGCCACGTTGGGCTTGAGGATCGATCCCCGCGCGGAAATCTCATTGCGCACGATGTACCACGGCCCGCAATACTGCGGCTGGAAGCTCACCCCGTGGTAAAACGCCCGGTGGATGCGGTTGCCCCAGATCCGCACGTTGGCATAGCCGTAGTCCGGTTCGATGCCGTCGTCGGTTACATCCCGGATGTCGTTGCCATACAGATCGCAGTTATGATGGGGGTACGAGATGCCGTCGGCCACACGCTCGATGCGGTTGTAGGCCACATCGTGGCCGCTGGAATGATTCAGCTCGATCCCTTCGCCCGAGATGTCGCCTTTGTCGGGGTCGGCCTTGTCGCCGATGATGGTGTTGTCGGCGATGTACCAGGCGGTGGACCCGCGAGAAAGGGTGATCGAATAGTGGTAGCCTTCGAACCGGCAGCGGCGGAGGACCACATCGCGGGGCGACCCCGAGGCCCGCAGGCCATTGGGGCTTTCCCCCCGGCGAAACACGAGGCCTTCGAGCCACAGATGCCCGGCCGCTACGATGACCTGCTGGAATTCGGCGGGCCCGTCGCCGGCTGCAACGTAAGCCAGGTACTTGCCCGGCTGGCCGGGTTTATCGAAGGTGAACTGCCCGTACTGGCCCGCGTGCAGCCGGATCACATCGCCGGGCCTGGCGGCGGCTTGGGCGGCCTTTAGGCCCCGGTAGGGACGCTGGGCCGAGCCATCGCCCGGCCCCGCACCGGGCGCCACATGCAGGGTGCGCCCCCCCTGGG
>JBBIQF010000657.1:0-3127 GCA_037442445.1 Planctomycetaceae bacterium | reverse complement strand
ACGCATGGGGAATAGCCCTTTCAAGGCGTTTCGGCCACAAGGGCGGGAGAGACGATTGAACACGACCTGCCGGCGGCGGGGGCACGCGGCATGGACCCTAGCCGCCGCGTCCGCCAGCCTGCCCGTGTTTAGCCGGCGCCGCCGTGCATGTCAACCGCCTGGGTACGGGCCTGCGGGCGGGCGACCGACGACTTGATGCCCGCAGAGCGCTTGGTTTGGTACTGGGTGGGGCGCTATGAGTTTCTCGGTTTGTCGGCCAGCCAAGGCCCGTAGCGAACTCACGCCGCGGGGAAATTCATCGCGCCGAGGTCTGGAACACGCCGCTATCGCCCTGGCGTGCCGGCACGAGTTTTTCCAGAGCGGCACGCAATTGGCGCATGGTGATGGGCATACAGAGGACGACGCGGTGGTCGGCGGTCGAGGCCCGCTGTTTCCAGGCGTGCTGCGGTTCGTCCAACAGCAACAGGCACGGCAGTTCCCGGGTGTCGGGATCCTCGCCCAGGCGGTTGAACACATCCAGGGCGGGCTGGCCGATCTCCTGGGCGTTCAAGAGCATGCCGTCCATAGCGCCCAGGTCTTGGCGGGCCCGCTCGAAGGCCCGCTCGGGATCGCTGGTCAACAGCACGCGGTAGCCGGCCTTCTTGAGCCCTTCGCGGAGGATTTCCTGCATGCGGGCGTTGGACTCGACGACCATCACGGTCCGGGGTCTGGGCTCCCGCGCGCCCGCCTCGCCCGGATGATGCCCCGCCTGTTCATCGGCCAGGCGCATGGCCACGCGGTGCAGATCGGCCAGCATCTCGCGGGGGGTCTGGTAGCGGTACACCGGGTCCAGCGCCATGGCCTTGGTGACGATGTTGATCACCTGTCGCGGCAGTTGCGGGGCGAGATTCTCCAGCGGCACCACATTGAGGAAACGCTGCCGGCTCATGCGCTGGGCGCGGTCGCTGGTCTCGGCCAGCGGCGGTTTGCCGCACAGCATGTGGTAATAGATGCAGCCGGCAAAATAGATATCGCTCCGCGGGTCTTCGGTGGCCGAACCGCAAATCCGCTCCAGTGCCGCGTAATCGACCGTGCGGGTGTTGGGCATCTCGATGATGGCGTTTTCGGCCAGGCCGTCGTCCATGCCGGCCAGCCCGAAATCCACGAGCTTGGCCTGTCCCCGCGTCGAGACCAGCACGTTGCTGAGCTTCAGGTCGCGGTGCGTAACGTTCCGCTGGAAGGCGTAGTCCAACCCGCTGGCGATGTCGATCATTAGGCGCGTAGCCTCCAGCGGCTCGAGCACCTTGCGGATATTCATGAACTCGCGGAGGCTGTGCCCTTCGACGAACTCCATAACCAGGTAATGCACGTTGCGGTACGAATGGACTTCGTAGATGGCCACGATGTTGGGGTGGCGCAACGTGCAGCCCAGTTCGCCCTCGCGGAGGAAGAGCATGTACTGCGCCGGCATTTCGCAGAACCGCTGCCGGAGCACCTTCAGGGCCACCACCTGGCCGGTGTTGCGGTGCACTGCCCGGAAGACGCGGGCAAACGTCCCGGTGCCCACCAGGTACTGCACCTTGTACTCGCCAAAGAAAAACCCGGTGGTCTCGCCCTCCAGGAGCCGATCCCACTGGTAACGGGTCAAGAGTTCGGCGGCCATCAAGGCCTGGCCGAACTCGGCGACGCTCGGCTCCCGGCCTTTGAACGAAGCCAGGACCTCCTCGCCCTGCTGGTCGGTGAGCAGTTCCAGCTCGCTGGCGCGCCGCGCGATCTGGTCAGCGGATGTCAGCCCCATGCGGCTCGTTCCCCCTCGCGAAAGGTCGCCCCAGAATCGGGTTAAGGGGGGCCTGTTCGGGTCCAGGCCCCCACAATGGTACGCTGGCCTCAACACGCGAGCTACGCGCAAGTACCCCTACGCTACTTTAGGCCAAGCGGCCCGGAGTTGCAACCCCCGCCCCCCCGGGAATGTTAAGCCCCTTCGACCTTCCGGCGGTACTCGTCGCGTTCCCGCCGGGTGGCTTCCAGATCGAACACCAGGTATTTCATGTCCAGCCGAAGCTGGCTGAGTGCGTCTTGCACCAATGTCAGGATTTGGCGGCGGCGGCGGATGCCCTCGATCACCCGGGCCAGGATCGGGTCCAGGCCCGCGCGATACTCCTCCGGCAGGCCGGCGATCGCCGCAGCCAACTCGGCGATTTCGGCGGGGACGGCGTCGGGCGATTCAGCAGGGGCTTCGGGATGGTTCGGTCGCGGATGGGTCATGGTGCATTCCTCGGGGCTTGCTTCACCAGGGGGTTTATGCACCCTGCGTGCCGGCCTAGGCCTGCGGCCTGCGTGCCGTTTTGTAACGTGTTGGCCAATAGCGACTTAGGAGCATCTTTGGGGCGGCTGCGGCTGGCTTGGGGGGCGAGCCGCCGGTGTGTCCAAAACACCCCAATTGCTCTGGTACGGCATCGCAAATGGTGATACAACCGCCAGTTACGGCGGATGCTCGATCGGGCCAAGGCGTTGATTTCAGGCAACACGCATGAGGCGGTTGATCATCGCGGGCATGTTGGCAACACTTGTGCTGCCCGGCCCCGCCGCTGGCCAACAGGCCGCTATGGCCCCCAACGCCTGGTACGAGGGCTTCGAAGGTCCCGAACCCTCGTGGCGGGTGGTGGGGGGCAATGCGCAGTACCGGGTCGAGTTCCATGGCCGCGTTTCGGACGAGGCCCACTCGGGCCAGCGGTGCGAGCGGGTTCGGATCGTTGCCAGCGGGGGGACCGAAGTGTTCATTGGGCACGCGGTGGGCCGGCCCCGCATCATCGACGAATTGCTGCCCACCGTGTGGGTCAAGTCCGACCGCCAGGGCATCCAGATGGCGGTCCAGGTGGTATTGCCGCGGAGTACGGATCCCCGCACACTTCGCCCGCTGGCCACCGTCCTTCATGGGTCCAGCTACACGTCGGTGGGGCGTTGGCAACAGCTTCGGGTGGCGGAACTACCGCTGCTACTGGCCCGGCAAACGCGGGTGCTGCGGGCCCAGTTCGGACCGCAGGTCGATCCGCGCGAGGCCTATGTGGAGCAGGTGCTGTTGAACATTTACGGCGGGCCGGGCGTGACCGACGTGTGGATCGACGATCTGGACGTGGCCCACCACGTA
>JBBIQF010000656.1:0-3138 GCA_037442445.1 Planctomycetaceae bacterium | reverse complement strand
CCGAGCGTCCCCCGGAAGTCGCCGAACCACGTTGACACAACGGCCGCAAATCGCTACCGTCCGCCCTTCGGACGCGAGCACCCGCCGCGGACCTCCCAATCCGTGGGGTGAATTGCCCTATCCGGGCCATAGGCCCTTGCGGCCCCCTTTGCGCCCGGACCCAAGGGCCCGATTTTCCTGGTCGGCGTGCGCACGATGGATCGGCACCGCAGCGGCCTTCTATTCTCCACCTGTTCTGCCTGGGGCTGGATCTGGCTGGTGCTGGCCTTGACCGCCCTGGCCGGCGGCTGCCGGACCGATCCGGCGATCCTTGCTCTGGAACGCGAAAACCGCGACCTGGAAGACGAAATCTATGCCCTCCAAGACCTTCTGGACCGCACACAGGACGAGCTCGAGGCCTGCCGGGCGAAATCGGCAGCCGCTCCGCCTTCCCGGCCGGAGGCACCGCCCACGCCCGGAGCCGCCGAGCCGCCCCCTATCCCCGCACCTCAACGGGTTCCGCTGCCGGTGCCACGAATCCCCGAGCCGGCGTCAGGAACCGAAAGCCCGGCCACCTCGTCGCCAGCATCCCCCAAATTGCCCGAACTGCCCAAAGTGGAGCTTCCCCAGAATCCGCTGCCGCCGGGGCAAGTTCCCAGCACGCTCCGCGGGGCGGCCCCCACAACCGAAGCCCCCGCTCCTCCCACGCTCGGAGAACCCAAGGCGGCTCCACCGTCGGGGTCGTCCCAACCCGCCCCAGCGCCACCGAATCCCGCGCCGGCCTCGGGTGCCGCATGGCAGCCGGCCAGCCAGGGGGCCATCCGCCTGGCCAGCGCCCCAGGGGCCGCGCCAGCGGACAAGACGGCCGTATGGCCCACGGCCGACAATCGGCAAGTGCGGCGAATCACTCTGCATCGGGTGCTGACCGGCGGCTGGAACCGGGACGCCTCGCCGGGCGACGAAGGCCTCAGTGTGCTGATCGAGCCTCGCGATGCCCAGGGCCGCGTGCTCCCCGCCCCTGCTCCTGTGGCCATCGTCCTGGTGGATCCCGCGTTGCCTGGCGATCAGGCTCGGGTAGCGCAATGGGATGTCCCGGCCGCCGAGTTGGCCAACACCTATCGCAACTCCCCCCTGGGCGAAGGCTTCCACTTACGTCTGGCCTGGCCGGGTCAGCCCCCCGTGCATGACCGCCTGGAGGTGTCTGTACGATATACGACCGACGATGGCCGGCGCTTGGAGGCCCGGCTGCCGGTGCACGTGGCGGTACCGGCCCGATGAAGCCCTCGCCCCCTGGCCCGCGGCTCTAGAGGCCCCTCCGCGACGACTACTTGTCCCACCGCTCAAAACCGCCGCGCGTGTAGCTTCACGCAGTTGACGATGCCGGGCTTCTGGCCGCGGCGGCCAGGCCGGCAGCCTACCACGGCCGCATCCAACTCCAAACCACGGTCGCCGCCGCACCCGCGCCGAGCAACATGAGCCGCATCAGGCGGCCGGGGCTGACCACATGTCCGGGCGGGACCTGGTTGAGGCGTTCCAGTTCGCTTGCCAGTTGGGACCGCCGGGCCTCGGCGCGTTCCAAGGGGTCGGCAATCGCCGGCCAGACACACGCCCCGCCCTCTTCTGCGAATGCGTCGCGCCCGAGGTTTTGTAGGGCCATCATCCGGCGGCGGTGTTCCCACCCGGCGCGCCAAAGGCGCCCCAAGGCCCGCCATAGGCTTCGCCTCCGGCGTGGCTGCCGGCCGGGCTCGGGCAGCGTATCTTGCAGCGCCGGATGCAGCGGGGCGACACGGTAGTCGTGCCGGCCCATCTGATACCGCACCAGCCCGACTTGCCAATAGAGCGGCGGCAGCCGGCAGAATTGCAGCCACCGCCACTGGCATTCCAGGCGGAGGTAGCGGATGGCCGAGGGTACAAGCCGAATCCACGCCGGCAGCGCGGGCCAAGCGCCGGTTTGCGCTGGCGGTGGGGGGAGGGGCGGCGGCACCTCGGCCGGCGCCGTGCCGCAGCGCTCGGCCTCGAGGCGCTCGCGCAGCTTTGCGTCGTACTGGCGTTTGCGCTCGGGGTCCAGCAGGCACAGCCGGGCCGCGGCCAATTCGTTGAGAATCCGCTGGGACCACTGCGCATGGGGGCCGGTCTGGAAGGTCCGCACGTGGGCCATCTGCCGGTCGGCAGCCGCCGCGATCACCTCCGCATCGTCCTCGAAAAGTTCGATGCCCAGCAACCGGTAGTAATGGGGCGGCTGCTGCGAGGGGGCGATGCCCAGCCACTTGTGATAGGGGTCGAACGCCTCGCCGTGGCCGTTCATTCCAGCTTGATGCCCAGGCTGATCGTGACCTGGTATTGGATCTCGCCATCGATGACCGCGCCGCGCTGCTCGACCACCTCGAACCAGCGGAGATTGGGCTCCATCTGCTTGGCGCGGGCCACCGCATTGGCGATGGCGTCGCTCATCGACTTGTTCGAGGTGCCGACCAACTCGAGCTTTTTGAAGACGTGCGCGGCCATGGCGTTCTCCTGGGAGCAAAGCGTGGTATAATCGTGGCCCGGTGCCCGGCGGTGGGGCGCAAGGCGCCGCAGCGCCGTGCCGGCCCGATGCCAGCAAACAGCCGGGCGCCGGCGACCTGCGACCTCCATTAATGTAAGTTGCCCGGCGGAGAGGGCAAGGGGCCATCGGGCGATGGCCGCCGGCTCCTCGGGCGGCCAGGCCGGCACGCCCCGGCTTCCACCGCGGTTTCCCAGCCATCTCGAGCCGTCCGCCTATTGGGAGCACTGGTGCCGTGTCTTTGCCGTTGAACCGCGTGTACGCCATGGATTGCCTGGACGGATTGGCCCGGCTGGAGCCGGGTTCCATCGACCTGGCATTCGCCGACCCGCCGTTCAACATCGGCTATTCCTACGATGTGTATCACGACCAGCGCCCTACCGAGGAGTACCTCCAGTGGAGCCGGCAGTGGATGGCCGCGGTCGCCCGGGTGCTGAAGCCCACGGGGACGTTCTGGCTGGCCATCGGCGACGAGTACGCGGCCGAACTGAAGCTCATCGCCCAGCGCGATTTGGGCCTGTGGTGCCGGAGCTGGGTGATCTGGTATTACACCTTTGGCGTGAATTGTGTGCGGGCGTTCAGCCGCTCGCATACGCACCTCTTGTATTTCGTCAAGG
>JBBIQF010000655.1:0-3143 GCA_037442445.1 Planctomycetaceae bacterium | reverse complement strand
TGATGCGTTGTGGATCAGCGAGCATGGCGACTTGCTGGGCGATGTCCGCCTGGGGCCCGACCATGCGCAGCGGTTCCTGCCGGACCGTTTCACCCCGGCCGGGGCTGCCCTCGATGCCCGGGGGCAGCCATGCCATCGGCTGGCCTGCCCCTCGTGCCATCTGGAACTGCCGCGCGCGGTGTTCGAGCTGGCCCCTTTGGTGCTTTCCACCCTGGGCGCCCCGGCGTGCGGCAAATCGTATTTTCTGGCGGCCATGACCTGGACCCTGCGGGCCTTGCTGCCCAAGCAGTTCGCCCTCAGTTTCGGCGATGCCGATAACCTGCTCAACGCCCGGCTCCAGCAGTACGAATCGGTCCAATTCCTCAATCCAGACTCCGACGAGCTGGTCGAGTTACCCAAGACCGATACGCACGGCGACCTGTATTCGACGGTGCTGTGGGATGGCCAGCCGGCGCAGTACCTCCGGCCGTTCATGTTCCGCCTGGCACCGCTTGCGCACCACCCGCGGGCCAATAAGGCCCAGGCCCTGGGGCGGGTACTGTGCCTGTACGACAACGCCGGCGAGAGCTTCCTTCCGGGCGCCGACACCACCGCCAACCCGGTTACCCGCCACCTGGCCACCAGCGATGCACTGTTTTTTCTGGTCGATCCGATGCAGGATGCCCGATTTCGGCGGGCGGTGCAGGCCCGGCGGCCCGAGTCGGCCAGCGTCCAGCACGCCGTGGACCCCAGCCGCATTAGCCCCCTGCGCCAAGAAACCGTGCTCCACGAGGCCGCCGAGCGGGCCCGGCGCTACCGCCGCGGGGCAAGCCAAATCCGCCCGCTGCCCATGACCATCGTGGTCGTCACCAAGTTCGATACCTGGTGGCCGCTGTTGCCCTACCCCGAAGGCCGCCTCCCGCCCGCATGGACATATTCCGCCTCGGCGGGCATTGCCGGCGTGCGCCTCGGCGAGGTGGAGCAGGTCTCGGCCGAAGTGCAACAGGTGCTCCGCGACCTCTGCCCGGAATTGGTCGGCAGCGTCGAAACCCTCTGCCCCGAAGCGGTCTACATCCCCACCAGCGCCACCGGCTGCGCGGCCGAGGTGGACCCTAAGACCGGCCGGCGGGGCTTCCGCCCCAAAAACGTCCGGCCCCTGTGGACCGAGACCCCGTTGTTGTACTTCCTTGCCCGCTGGGCCCGCGGATTGGTGGGCTACGTGGCCAAGCCGGCAACCCGCCCGTAACGCCTATGACGCAGGAACTGTGGCATACCTCGGCACCCCGCGGCCTGAAGCCCGGCACACGCGGCTTCTGCACCGTGGTCTCGACCCAGGGCATGCCCCTGAACCTGGCCGAACGCCTGGAACTGTTGAGCGGCTACCGCCACCTCGAACCGCCCCGGCCCGATCGAGCCGACGCCAACCCCGTGGCCTGGAACCATGTGCGCTTGGTGGTGGGCGGCCGGCGATTGCACGTGCTGTCGCGGATCGCCAGCGCCGGGCTGGACTACTCGGGCCGCAGCAACAAGTTCGCCCATCACGTCGTGCTCGAACCGGCCGAACTCCCGCCGGCCGGCCCAGCGTGGCTGTTGGCCCAGCCCGGGTTCCTCGAAACCCACTGGGATGGCCAGCTCCGCCTCTTGCCCCAAGGCCGAAGTGTGCCCCAGGGCGACGTGCAGCCGGCAATCTGCCAGGCCTGGCAACAGGCGGCCGGGGAAGCGGGCTGGGCCGGCCGGCTGGCCGAGACCATCCTGGAATCCGCGGGAAAAAGCCCCCGCACGGTGTATCTTGTCGTGCCCCGCGGCCTGGACGTGCTTATCCTGTTTGCCGAGGCCGTGGCGCTGCTGCCCCCGGAGCATCGCTGGGAGGCGACATTCAGCACCTTCTATCTCCCGCTGCCAGGCGACGTGGACTGCCGCTGGCGCGCGGTCTATGAAAACACCCCCGAGGCCCAAGCCGCCCGCCGCCACCGCGGGGCATGGTGCCTGGACCTGACCCGGCCGCTGCCCCCATTGGAACCCACCCCGGCCGTGGCCGCCGCCCGCGAGGGCAGACCACTGGTCTTGGAACCTGCACCCGCACCCGTGGCGACTCCGCCAGCACAGCCTCCCATGGCCCCAGCGCCCGCGGCTGGACTTCTTCCGGCAGACGCCCTTGCGGAGGAGCCCCCGGCCCTGGTGCCACCGCCCTTGGCCGTGCCCCCGCCTCTTGTACCGCGGCGGACCGCTGTGCTAGAAGCCGCTGCGGACCGCCCCCGGCGCCGCCGGCGCTGGCCGCTGGCCGTGCTCGCCGCCCTGGCCGTGCTGCTGCTCCTAAGTGCCGGCGGCGTCGCCCTGTTTGTCGTTCCCGGCGGCAAGGACTGGCTGGCCTTCGCCATCGCCTGGCTGGTAACACGACCCGACGAACCGGAGCCGCAAGGCGATGAAACTGTTCCGAGTGAACCGACAAAGGCGGAGGCGGCGAAGTCCCCACCCGCAGCACAATCTCAAGCTGGGAATGGCGCTCCAGCCATCGCTGATTTGGCTGACGCAATTCGCCGCCGGCGAACTATGGACTCCTCTCGCGTGAGTCCCATTCCTCCGGGTCCCGTTGCTGAACCTAATATTGCCTACGAGAAATGGCGGTATTACGTCACTCGTCTCTTTGTCGCTCCTCCGCTTCGAGCTCCGGCGGGACAGCAGGCGAGAGAACGCAGCAACGCATCGGGATTGGCGGCGGCTACACCCCAATCTCACAGCCCCCAAGCGTCCAATGCCAATAAAGCAAAACAGACCGAATCATCGTCAGGGGGCAGTAAACCACCCTCACCGCCTCCCGCAGCCAGCGTGCAATGGTGCCGGGTTGCGGAAAACCCTATAGCGCCGGGCTCGTCCGAGCTGGCCGGCCAGGGGCAGCCCTCTGGCACGTTCGTGTTCACATTGCCGGAGGGCCAATCGATCGAAAACATCGAACTCAAGGCTTTCTCTGGTAAGCCAAGGCTCCGCGCAGAACCGGCGCACCCGAACAAGAACGTATGGAGCATCACACCGGTGGGCACCTCCCCACTAGGCGGCTCAGATCCCGTTGGCGACTCTGGGGCGGAGGAAGCCAGTTTCCGGGTGGAGGGAGGCACTCTCCGCGTGGTTTGCCACCCCGCCAGAGCTAAAGAACTTTCCAGCCGGTT
>JBBIQF010000654.1:0-3145 GCA_037442445.1 Planctomycetaceae bacterium | reverse complement strand
AACTGCCCGCGGCTTGCTTTGCCAGCTCTCCGGTCTCAATCCAAAGAGTCTGCGCCCCGATCCGTTTTTCGACACGTACTTTCAAAGCTGATCCTACCTTCCCCTGAATTGCCCGTCCCTGGTACATCCGCAAGAGGGCGCGCTAGAGCGGGGCCCCACGACCCCGCAAAGCCGCGGGCATGCCTGCCCGCAGCCACGACACGGCATGCGACTTCTCGTGCCATCCAGCATGCGGGTTCCGCGCCCAGGCAGTACCCCACGCGGCGGACTAAAGCATGGTCACTTGCGGATTTCCAGCCGCTGGATAACGTCCAGATAGCGCTGGGGGCTGACCCGCTTGAGGTAGTCCAACAGACTGCGGCGGCGGCTGACCAGCATCAACAGCCCGCGGCGACTGGCGTAGTCCTTCTTATGGGTCCGCAAGTGCTCGGTCAGGGCGTTGATGCGATGCGTCAACAGGGCAATCTGCACTTCCGAGGAGCCGGTGTCGTTCGCATTGCGCCGAAACGCACCAATGATCTCCTGCTTCCGCTCTCTGGTGATGATCATCGGCTACTGCAATTCCTCAAGTCCCGCGTGTCGTGGTGCTCCGCCCGAAGCACGTCCCTCCCACCATTGTCCAGAGGACGATAACTGAACCTACCTACACTCAACCAAAGACATAAGTGTATCAGCTTTGCTCCGTTTTGCAACGGGGCCCCGGCAGCTTGGCAACGGAAACCCTTTGCTGCCCTAAAGCACATCCCACCCAGAAGTGTGGAAAGCGGCCCCCGCAACCCGCTTTCCAGGCCGCCACACACGGCATAGAGTAACGCGCAAATGCCTTTACAGGCCAGGGGTTACAAACGCCCAGGCGCTCCAGTGCCCCCGGCGATCCACCTGGACGAAGACTGCCCCGTCGTGGGCCGTGTGCAGCACCTTGACACCGGCCGACGCGTAGGCACCCTTCGGCTGCCCACCGCCAAACCGCCGGCTGCCGCTGATTACCACGAGTTCCGGCCTGCACCATTCCACCAGCCCTGGGGGGTCGCTGTTTTGGCTGCCGTGATGCGGGGCAAGCAGCACGGTACACGGTGGAACCCGGTGAGCCAACAAATGGGATAACCCGGGTGGGCTAATATCACCCGTAAGTAGAACACGGCGGCCCCGGTACTCGACCGCCAGCACCAGGGCGTTGGCATTGTCCGAACCGAAATCCGCGCCTTCCGGGGGGTGCAGCACCTCGATGCGGCACCCTGCACGGTCTTCGAACACGGCACCGGCCGCGATTCGGTGCACGGGAACCCGCCGGCGCGTGAGCGCTGCTTCGAGGTACGCCACGGCCGGGTCGCTCCGCCCGAACATCTGTTCCGGCACGAATACCGCCTTTACCGCGAACCGCTCGAGCAATCCCGGCACGGCGTTGAAGTGGTCGGCATCGGCGTGAGAGAGGATGACGGCGTCGATGCGGGTTACGCCTTGATCCCACAAGGCGGCCGACGCCGAGCGCACGGCAGCGTCGGGGGCAAGCAGACGGCCCGCGTCGTAAAGCACGCTGGCACCCCCCGGCAATCGCATGAGGACCGCACAGCCGTGGTCCATGGCCAGGAATGTAACGCGCAGGGCGGGTTCCGGCCGACCGAGCCACCCCGGTGCGAGCCCCACGGCCACCCACGCGCTTGCTAACGCCACCGTCCACCGCCGGGGCAACCCTCTGACGAGGCCCGCTGCCAACGCTGCGGCGCCGCCGTAGAGCCCGGCCAGCCACCAGTCGGCCGGCCCCGGCACCCAAAAATGCGAACCCGGGACCTGGCACGCCATCTCGAGGGTGCCCTGGGTGAAAGCCAGGCAGGTTCGGCAGCACCATCCCAGGGCAGCACCCATGCCGGGAACCCAGGCGCCCAATGCCAAGAGGCCAAAGCCGGCCCAAAGCGCAGCGGCCATGGGAGCCCACAGCAGCGTCCCCACGACCAAGGCCGCCGGCGAGAACAGATGGAAGCGGGCCATCACCAGCGGCAGCGTGGCCAACCATACGGAAAAAGCCAATAGCGACATCTCGGCCAGCCAGCGGCCCAGCGTCCCCGCCAGGCGTCGCGGCCAGGGCTGGGCCGACCACGCCAGCCGCCGCAGCACATCCTGCCGCTCTTTCTGGAAGCGAAACACGCTGGCCGCCCACGAGAGCGCCAGCACGCTGAGAAACGACAACTGCGGCCCGGTACGGAACAGGTCGGCCGGATTCAACCCCACCACGACCAACAATCCCAGGGCCCAGGCGTTGAGCCCCACGGCCGGCCGCCCCAATGCCGTGCCCAGACAATACACGAGCACTAAGATGGCCGCCCGAACGGCCGGCGGTTCTGCATCGGTCAGGAAAGTATAAAGCACCGTGATACCCGCCAACAAGGCCATGGCCAGGCGCCGGGGAACCAACAAGAGCCGCACGGCCGCCAACAGGGCACTGGCCAATATGGCCACGTGGAAACCGGAGATGGAAAGCACGTGGACCGCGCCGGCCACCATAAAGGCTTCGGTCAGCTCGAAGCCGGTTTCTTCGCGCAGGCCGAGCAGTACCGCGGCGGCCAGTCCGGCCTGCTTGGGGTCGATGTATCGGTAGAGGAGTTCTCGGCCGCGGTGGCGCAGGGCATCGAGGGCTTTGCGCCACGACAGGGGGCCGGCACGCGCAAGAACCTGGAGGCAGGCCCCGGACCGTGCCCGCAGGATGGCTAGCCGGCGGTCGCCCCGGGCGTAAGCCGCTGCATCGAACTCCCCGGGATTCATCGCACGCCGCGGCGCAATCAGCCTTGCCACGGCCCGAAATCGGTCGCCCGGCCGGGGGCCCCTCCCAGGCCCCGGATTGTCCGCGGCAACCAGTAGGCGGGCCCGGCCATGGGCGCTGACCCATCGGAGCCCATCGCGCACGGCCAGCACCTGAACCTCATAGCGGACCTCCTCTTCGGAAAACTCAGCGCGGAGGGGGTTGGGCGGCAATGGGGGCAGCCGCCGCGGCCCGTGGAGGATCACCCCCTCGACGCATATTGGCTGCGCCTCGGGGCCGGCAGCAAAACCCAGATCCCCCTGGGCAAAGAGCGACCACTGGCAATGGTGCCATGCGGCACCGCAAGCCCCGGCAGCAAGCACCAGCGCCCAGCTTGCCGCCCGGTCGCAC
>JBBIQF010000653.1:0-3147 GCA_037442445.1 Planctomycetaceae bacterium | reverse complement strand
ACACCAACGCCCTGTTTTACGGCACTTTCGACCCGGCGGACCAGGCCCGCCAGCAACGGGGCGAGCGGATTGCCGGTCCTGCGTTGGAATAGGGCGGCCGGGGCCGGTCGGCCGGGAGGCGCCGCCTTCGGGCCTGCCGGGCCGGCACGCCGCGTGCCGATGGGCTTGCGCGGGCCCTGGGTGTGCGCTCCGTTTGCGGCGGGGCGCGGCGCGGGATAAGATACGGGAATGCTCCGGGTGCTGAAATGGTTGGCCGTACTGGGCGCCGTGTCGGGCGGGGTGGTGATGGGGGGCATGGCCGCCTGGCGGTGGTGGCAGGCCCGCAACATCCCGCAGTTTCGCACCGCGCCGGTGACGCGGGGGGACATCGTGTCGGTCATCAACGCCACCGGCACGGTCACCCCGGTGTTGAGCGTGCGCGTGGGGTCCTTCGTGTCGGGCCCCATCGCCAAGCTGCACGTGGATTTCAACAGCCGGGTGAAAAAGGGGGGCCTGTTGGTGGAGATCGACCCCAAGATCTACGAGGCCATTCGGGCCCGCGAGGAGGCGGCCAAGCGGGTGGCCGAGGCCGAGGTCGCCCGCGTCGAGGCCCTCTTGAAGCAGGCCATTAACGACGAGAAGCGGGCCGAGGGCCTGCGCAAAAAGAATCCCGAGTACCTTTCCGAGACCGAAATGGACAAGCTCCATTTCAACCGCCTGTCGCTGGAGGCCCAGCTTCTGGTGGCCAAGGCGCAAGTGCTCCAGGCCGATGCCAATCTCCGCAACGCCGAAACCAATCTGGGCTATACCAAGATCCGCTCGCCGGTCGACGGCGTGGTGATCGACCGCAAGATCGACGAGGGGCAGACGCTGGTGGCCCAGTTCCAGGTGCCCGACTTGTTCGTCGTGGCCCCGGACCTGGAGAAGGAAATCCACGTCTACGCCTCGGTGGACGAGGCCGATGTGGGCCTCATCCGCGATGCCCAGCGCCGGGCTGAGCCCGTGTACTTCACCGTCGATGCGTATCCGGACGACCTGTTCGAGGGCCGCATCTACCAGATCCGCATGAATCCCACCACCAAGGAGAACGTGGTCACGTACAACGTGGTGGTGACCACGGCCAATCCGGAGATGAAACTGCTGCCGGGCATGACGGCCAAGCTATCGTTCCAGGTGGCCCACAAGAAAGGGGTATTGCGGGTGCCCAACGCCGCCTTGCGTTTCTATCCCAAGCCGCACTTGGTGCGCGACGAAGACCGGAAGCTGCTCGAAGCCAGCGAGGAGGAAGACGCCGAAGCGGCCCGCGGCGATACCAGCGCCGATACCCGCTCCGCCCTCCAGCGGATTCTGGACCGCAAGACCAGCACCCGCCGCCATGTGTGGGCGCGCGAGGGGGACCGGCTGCGGGCCATCGAAATCACCGTCGGATTGAACGACCACAAGTACACCGAGGTGGTATCGGGCGACCTGGCCGAAGGAACCGAGTTGGTCACCAGCGTGAAGTGACCGCCCGCCGGACCGCCGCGATGGCGGGGCGAAGGGGGCGGGGGGAATCGGCGGAGCGGGCCATCGGGGAGGTGCTCGGGTGAATGTGCTCTTGACGCTTCGCGTAGCTCTGCGAGCCCTGGGCAAGAACCGCCTGCGGGCCGGGCTGACGGTGCTGGGCGTGGTCATCGGCGTGGGGGCCGTCACCACGCTGGTCTCGCTGGGGCAAAGCGCCAGCCAACTGGTCCAGAACGAACTCCAGGGCATCGGCACGAACGTGATCATCGTGCTGTCGGGCAGCGGGCAGCGCGGCGGGGTACGCGGGGGGCGGGGGAGCATGCCGACGCTTTCGGCCGAGGACGCCCAAGCCATGGCCGCCGAGTGCCCCTCCCTGCTGGCCGTCAGCCCCCTGGTCGGCGCCCGCGACCAGGTCATCTACGGCAATACGAATTGGAGCCCCAAGGAAATCCTGGGGGTTACCGACGGCTTCCTGGTGGTCCGCAACTGGCAACTCCGGGCCGGGGGATTCTTCACCGAGCGCGATGTCACGGCGGCGGCCAAGGTGTGCGTCATCGGCCAGACCATCGTGGAAAAGCTGTTCCAGACCACCAACCCGCTGGGCCAGCAAATCCGGATCAAGAACATCCCCTTTCGCGTCATCGGCATCCTGGAGGCCAAGGGGGCCAACATGGTGGGCGACGACCAGGACGACATCATCCTGGCCCCCTACACCACGGTCCGCAGCCGCTTGCGGGGCTCGATGTTCGACAAGGTGGATGTGATCCTGGCCTCGGCCCGGTCGCCCCAACTTATCGAGCAGGCCGAGCATGAGATCCGCCAGTTGCTCATGGAACGCCACGATATCCGCCGCGGCGATCCGCCCGACTTCGAAATCCATACCACCATGGAGATGGCCAACATGCTGTCGGTGATCATGGGGACGATGACGGCGTTGCTCTCGGCCATTGCGGGCATCTCGCTGTTGGTGGGCGGGGTGGGGATCATGAACATCATGCTGGTCTCGGTGACCGAGCGGACGCGGGAGATCGGCATCCGCATGGCGGTCGGCGCCCGGCAGCGCGATATTCGCCGGCAGTTCTTGATCGAAGCCGTGGTGCTTTCGACCCTGGGGGGCCTGGTGGGCCTGGCCCTGGGCACCGGCGCCTCGCTGGGCATCACCGCGGTGATCAATGCCATCACCCGCGGCACGCCCTGGCCGATGGTGGTCTCGCTCCGGGCGGCGGTGCTGGCCATCGGCTTCGCCGTGCTGGTGGGGGTGCTGTTCGGCTACTACCCCGCGCGGCGCGCCAGCCGGCTAGACCCCATCGACGCCCTGCGGTACGAATAAGCGACGCCACGGCACGGCGGTACGGCAGGACGCCTGGCACCACACAGGCAGGCGGCGGGGTGGACGCAGAAGGCGCTGCGGGACACCAGTCGCGGTTCTGCGGCCCCCGAAATCGGCCGCGAAGCCAAGGTGCCGTGCCGGTGGCGCGACGCCAGCGAGATTTTTCCACGGGAAATCGCACCATGCTGACCAAACTTATCGTGCGAAACCTCAAGCTGTTCGACGAAGTCGAGATTGAACTCGGTCAGCGGGTCGTGTTTGTCGGGCCGAACAACTGTGGCAAGACCTCCGCGCTTCAGGCGCTGGCACTCTGGGATATCGGAGTGAAACGATGG
>JBBIQF010000652.1:0-3176 GCA_037442445.1 Planctomycetaceae bacterium | reverse complement strand
GTCGGAAGTTCAAGTTCGTGGTCGGCAACCCCCCCTGGCTGTCCTACCGCTACATTCGGCGCAAGGAATACCAAGAGCGGGTCCGCCGGTTGTCATCCCGCTACGCACTTGTGGATAGGACGCGCGCCCACCTTTTCACGCAAATGGAACTGGCCACCCTTTTTTCCGCCGTGTGTGCTCATCGCTATCTGGCCGAGGACGGCACGCAGGCTCTGGTCATGCCCCGGCGCGTGTTGACCGGTGCTAAGCAGCATGCGGAGTTCCGCAATCGCTACATCTGGACATCCCGACTGCTGATCGATTGTGAGCAAGTAGCGCCCCTGTTCAACGTGCCGGCATGCGTGGTGATATGGCGTAAGGGGGCGGAGAGGGGCACCCCGCCGGCGCCGGCCGGCGGCGTCACCATGTTGCGACTGAAAGGGACCTTGCCACGCCGGAACCTGCCGCTGGGGCAGGCAGAGCAACACATACGCGCCACGGAGCACAGCTATGCGCCGTTGGCGGCGGCAACGGCCAGTTGGTACTGGAGCCGAGTGACCCAGGGGGCCTCAATTGCTCCTCGATGCGCCTGGTTCGTCCGCCCTCCAGAAGAAGCCCTCGTGGTCGACCGGCACCGCCCGCAGTTGGAGACCGATCCGAGTATCCAGCGCCAGGCCAAGCCGCCGTGGAAAGGACAACGCGTGCTGGGGAGCGTGGAAAGCGATTTCCTGTTCGCCACCCTGCTTTCGGACGACATGTTGCCTTTCGGCTGGCGCCGACTACTGATGGTGGTGTTGCCGGTGCTCCGCGATCACGAAGGCCGGCTAGAGCTGCTGAAGGCTAAAAAGGCCATCGAGTTGGGAAGGGCGGGCTTGGCCCAATGGCTCCTTAACGCCGAAGCACTATGGCAGCAGCATGCTCGGAGCGGTTCCCGCGTGGAAACGATCTACGACCGCCTCGATTTCAGCCGATGCCTCACCCGGCAGAAGCCGGTCGGCTGCTACAAGGTGCTCTACAACAGCCAAGGTACCCATCTTTGTTCCTGTGTGGTGGATGCGCACGATGGCAGGCGATGGCGGGTGGGGAAAATAGCGCTCCGCGGTTTTGTGGCGGACTACGTTACCTACTGGTTCGAAACCGATAGCGACGCCGAAGCCCACTACCTTTGTGCTGTCCTCAATGCCCCGCGCGTCGACCAAGCCATCAAGCCCTATCAGACGAAAGGGCTTTTTGGCGCCGGCGCTGGTCGGGGCGAGCGACATATTCACCGCCGGCCGTTCGAGGTCCTCCCCATTCCCAGATTCGAGCCCAAGGATCACCGCCATACGCGCTTGGCCGAGATCAGCCAGCGGTGCCACGAAAAGGTCAGCCAGTTCCTGGCGACGGCCGAACAGAAACAGCTTCACGGCACGATCGGTCGCTTGCGGACGCGCCTCCGTAGGGAGCTGCTGGCCAAAGCACTGGAGGAAATCGACAACCTGGTGACGGCGATCCTCGCCGATTGATGTTCACCGCGATCCGCTATCACCGAATTGGCGCAAGCAGGCCCATCATTTTGCAGTCTCTGGGAGGTAGGAGGCGGGTGAACCCGATCGCGGTAAGCTCATGTCCGCTAGCTACGGAGAATCCTGACGACAACGATCGTCCGGCCGCCAAGCTGCCTGTAAGCCCTCGGGCCTGGTGCTGCCCCTCGGAACGCTTTCTGGCGTGGGGTAACGGTGGCGACGAGAGGCGGGGACGCGAAGCGTCCCAACAGCCCTTGCCGGAGCGACTGAGTTCGGAACCTGTTTCAACGCAGACGAGTCGGGCCGGCGCTCGGGCCGCCGGAAGGTCGTTTGACTTTCTCGGCGGCAGGATGATACATTAACCGCAGCAAATCGCCCTGCCGCGCTCAGCGGCGTGACGTGCGCCATCCCGGAAGCGGCCTGGTGGGCGCCTTGTGTCCCTCCGTGCCCGCGTTCGCGGTGGGAAGCCGTCCGGGTTTTGGCGGCCAAGTGGTGGGAACACAGGCCAACCGCCTTCCGGAGGCCATTGGGTCTAGGCTGTCGCTCGAGGGCCCACGAAATGCGCGGGTCCCCGGGCGGTCGACAATGGCCCAAACGCCAGGGTCGGAGCATGCCATGAAAGTCGTCCATTACGAGCGGATTCCCGCCCAGCGGGTCGAGCTGGAAGGGGCCAAGGGCGTGTTGATGCGGTGCCTCATCGGCGAGGCCGACCACGCCCCGAGCTTCACCATGCGGCAGTTCGAGATCGCCCCCGGCGGCTGGACACCCCGGCACTCCCACGCCTACGAACACGAGGTCTTCGTCCTGGAAGGGATCGGCGTGGTACTCGACGGCGACGTGGAAAACCCCATCCGCCCGGGCACCGTGGTGTTCGTGCCGCCCCACCGGGTACATCAGTTCCGAAACACCGGGCCCGGCCCGTTGAAGTTCCTGTGCCTGGTGCCGCATCCCCTCCGGGACATGGCCGGCTCGTGCGTAGCGGCCTGCGGGTGCGAGTGATGGACCGGTTCGGCCGGCTGGGCTTCACCGCCCGCCGCGGTTTGGCTGGGCGGCCTTTGTCCGGTGGGGTTGTGGCATCTTGTCGATTCGAAGGGGTGTGCTATGGGTTCTGACGTCGCTGCCGAAATCGCCCGCCTCCGCGAGCAGATCCGTTATCACGACTACCGCTACTATGTCCTGGCCGCGCCGGAAATCAGCGACCTGGAGTATGACCGCTTGATGCAGCGGCTCAAGGAGCTGGAGGCCAAACACCCGGAACTCATTACCCCCGACAGCCCGACGCAGCGGGTGGGCGACCAGCCGGTCCCCGGGCTCCGCCCCATCACCCACCGGGTGCCCATGCTGTCGATCGAGAACACCTACAGCATCGAGGAACTCAAGGCCTTCGGCGCCCGCACCGCCAAGCTCTTGCCGGGCGAGAAGATCGAGTGGGTGGTGGAGCTGAAAATCGATGGCGTGGCCGTCTCGCTCATGTACGAGCATGGCGTGCTGGTCTATGGCGCCACCCGGGGCAACGGGACGGTGGGCGACGACGTGACCCACAACATCCGCACGATCCGCGATGTGCCGCTGCGCCTTCGCGGCCAGGACCCGCCCCCGGTACTGGAGGTCCGGGGCGAGGTGTACATGACCAATTCCGACCTGGTGGCCTTGAACGAGGCCCGCCGCAAACAGGGGGAGGAGCCTTTCGCC
>JBBIQF010000651.1:0-3183 GCA_037442445.1 Planctomycetaceae bacterium | reverse complement strand
CGGGGTGCGGCGAGTATCGGAGCGCGGCGGACGCGACGGAGCGCGTCCCTCCAAGATGGAGGGCCACGCTCTGTCGTGGCCGAGGCATGGCGTGTTGCCCGGTAACTTCCCCGGGCCGTGAACGGTTACAAGTGGAGGCAGCAGCGGTCTCGGGATTTCGGGCTTGGGGATGGGGGCTGAAATCTGAAATGGAGGGCTGAAATCTGAAATTTGAGATTTGAGATTTCAGATTTTAGATTTCGGATTCGGTGCCTCCCCGGGCATTGGCATTCGAGATTTGGGACTTGCTGCTTAGGCATCGAGATTTGAGATTTGGATTTCGGATTTGAGATTTTAAATCTGAAATTTGAGATTTGGGGTTTGAAATTTCCGGGCTTTCGCCCTCTGCCGGCCCTTGCCGCTAACGCGGCTGGTCGTCCATCGGCCCCAGTTCGCGGGCCAGGGCCGCGATCCGCTCGGCGACTTCCTGCGGGGCGAGCGGGTCGGCCACGGGCACGAAGCGGCATTCCTCAAGGCTCCGAAACCATGTCCCTTGGCGTTTGGCGAACTGCCGCGTGTGGGTTTTGACCCGTTGGATGGTCGTGGCCAAGTCGTATTGGCCGGCCAGATGCTCGAGCACCTCGCGGTACCCCAACGCTTGCCGGGCCGTGTGGCTTAGGGGCAAGGGGCCGTCGGCCAGCCGCTTGACCTCGTCCACTAGGCCTGCCTGGAACATGGCTTCGACCCGCTGGTCGATCCGCCGGTAGAGTTGGCACCTCGGCCAATCGAGGACGAAAACCCGGTTCGAGGTCCTGGCTGGCTCGGCGAACTGTTGCTGCCACCGGGTGATGGGCTGGCCGGTCTTGTCGTAGACTTCAAGGGCCCGGATGAGGCGGCGGTGGTCATTGGGATGGAGGCGGCCGGCCGCCACAGGGTCCACAGCCGCCAGGCGCCGGTGGAGATAGCCTGGGCCAAAGCGCCGTTCTTCGTCGGCCAGTTGCTGGCGGAGTTGGGGGTCGGCGGGCGGCCCCTGAAACATGCCGCGCAATAAGGCCTTGAGGTAAAGCGGCGTCCCGCCAACGAACAGCACTTGCCGGCCGCGCCGCCGGATCTCATCGGCCGCCTGGTGGGCAGCCGCCACGTACTGCGCCAGGCTGTACTCCTCGTGCGGCTGGAGGATATCCAGCAGGTGGTGCGGCACGCGCTGGCGCTGGGCGATGGAAGGCTTGGCCGTGCCGATGTCCATGCCGCGGTACAGCGCCATCGAGTCCATCGAGACGATCTCGGCGCCGAGGCGTTCGGCCAGTTCCACCCCGACGGCCGATTTGCCCGAGGCGGTGGGGCCGGAGAGGAACCAGCAATCGCCCAACGGAGGCCAGACCGAGATCATCGCCAGCGGTGCAACCACCCAATGGCCGAGGGGCTAAGGGCTGTGGCGCCATCGACCGGCCAAGAGGGCCGGCGGCAAAGCCAGCGACTGGAAGCGTTCCAGCCGCACGCGATCGCGGCCGGCATAGGACCGCAGGGGCATCATCCCGCGCTGGAGCACGGCCGAAGCAGCCCGGTCGCTCCAAAGCACTTCGGCGCAGGGGGTCATGCAGGTCTCGCCCGCCATAGCATAGGTGTGCAGGGGCAGGCCGTCGATGTCGCGGATTTCTCCGGGCTGCAACGACCAGCCCGACTGCGCGAAGGCCTGGCCCAATAGCAACGCGCAGGCGAAGCTGGGTGGTCCCCAAAGGTAACGCGAGTGCTGCGCCGTGCCGGGCATCTCTTCGAACTCCAGGCGCTCGATGGGCGCGGTGCGGGGGCCATAGGGCAAACGGAGCAAGAATCGCGGGATGGCCAGCCCCAGCCAGCGGGCATCGGCCGATCGCCGCAACTGTTCCCAGGCCTGGCGATCGGTCTCGGCGGGCTGCCATGTCCAGTCCTCGGAATCGGGGTGGTCGGCAACAGACTCGCAGCCTAAAAGCCGCGGCTCGGCACAGGCGACGAAGGGGGCCCGGGCGCGGCGGGCCAGCTCGGCCATCCGGCCCAGCCGCTGGGCATCGCCGGCCAGGGGCCCGAAGGTGAAGGCGGCGGCAACGACCGCCCAGGGAGTACCCCCGGGGGTCTGGAGCGTGCGTTCCACCAGCACTTTGTAAAGCCCGGTGTTTTCCAGCGCCGGGGCCGAGAGGTCCTCGGCCCACTCCTCGTGCGAGATGTCGAGCACGAAGAGCTTGAGTTTCTCGTCGGTCTCCAGGCGGCGTACCAGCCAATCCAGCCCGCGCCATAGCGCTTCCAGGGCCTGGAAGGCGGGATGGTGCATGATGGCCCGCAACAGCTCGGCCGCCGCCCGATCGACCGCAGCCGCCCACTCGGCCTGGCGGGGATCGGGCTTGGGGAGCAGCCAGGGGCGGACGATGTGGGCCACCAAGGCGTCCCATGGTCCGCGGGGTGCGCCCGAGGCGGAATCCGGCACCGCCACCGAGCGTTCCAGCACGGTTTCCAGCAGGTCTTGGGGTTCCGGTTGCGGGGCGGGTACGGGCGCCGGGGGGGCGGCCGGGGGGGGCTCCAGCCGGGCTTGCGCCTGGGCAGTGCCCAGGGACGAGGTCTCGGCCATGGCCGCCAGCGCCTGCGGATCGCTCAGCCGCCGCATCTGCCGCAGCGACTGGAACACCTCCAGGCGGTCATAAAGCCGGTCCGGCGAGAAATCGTCGAGTTCCGAAAAACGGAGCACCAGGCCGGTGCCGCCGGGCGGCTCGGCTTCGGCACGCCGCAAGTGGAGTTCCACGCCCAGCCGGCCGAGGACCTCATCCACGTTGTCGCGATCGATGCGGATGACCGGCTGGGAGCCGATCGTGGCGGGCTCGCAGATTCCGCGGCTGGCCCGGGCGCTGAAATCGCCTAACACGAGGATATGGAACGGTTCGTTCGGCAGCGGCGCTCCGCCGCTTGCCTGCCGCACCACACCTGCCCGCACCTCCACATGCCCGGACGAGTTGGGCGACGCCATTTGGCTGGCTCCTTTGAGAAAACGGGTGGACCAGGGGGATTAGGGGGCGGGGCAACGGACAAATCAAACTCGGCAAGGCCGGCGCGCGCCAAGCGTTGCCCGGTCGCCCTAAGCTGTCGGTCTTCGCGAAACGTTCTAGGCGTTGAAGGTCGGGCGAGGCTCTGGTTATGAGTAATGGAGTTGACCTCCCAAGGCATCGAAAGCGCCGCTAT
>JBBIQF010000650.1:0-3189 GCA_037442445.1 Planctomycetaceae bacterium | reverse complement strand
TGGCGTCGATCGAGGGCCGCGCCGGTGAACCGCGAGCGAAGCATATCCATACCGTCGAACGCGGCCTGTGGGATCGCCCCTCCACCCTCAATAACGTCGAAACCTGGGCCAACATCCCCCTGATCATCAACCGCGGCGCCGAATGGTTCGCCCGCATCGGCACGGGCGATGTCTCCAAGAGCCCCTGGGGAGGCAGCAAAGGCACCAAGATCTTCTCCCTGGTCGGAAAAGTCAACAACACCGGCCTGGTGGAGGTGCCCATGGGCATCACCCTGCGCGAGATCATCTACAAGATCGGCGGGGGCATCAAGGGCGGCAAAAAGTTCAAAGCCGTCCAGACCGGCGGACCCTCTGGGGGCGTGCTCGGCGAGCAGCATCTCGATCTGCCCATCGACTTCGATCAACTGGTCGAGGTCGGCTCGATGATGGGCTCCGGCGGCATGATCGTCATGGACGAAGACAACTGCATGGTGGACTTCGCCCGCTTCTTTCTCTCCTTTTTGGAGGACGAATCGTGCGGCAAGTGCACCCCGTGCCGCGAAGGCATCACCCAGATGCGGCAGATTCTGGAGCACATCGGCGCGGGCAAGGCCACCATGGCCCATCTGGACCTCCTCAAGGAGCTGGCCGAGGTCATCGTCGATGCCTCGCTTTGCCAGTTGGGCGTTACGGCCCCCAACCCCGTGCTCACCACCCTGGCCTATTTCCGCGACGAGTACGAGGCCCATATCCGCCAGGGGCGGTGTCCAGCGGGCGTCTGCAAGGCCCTGACCACCTACCTCATCGACCCGGAGAAATGCAACGGCTGCACACTGTGCGTGCGCCGCTGCCCCTCCGGCGCGATCCGGGGCGAGAAGAAACAGCCGCATACCATCGTGGTGGAAAAATGCTCCAAGTGCGGAATCTGCTACGAAGTTTGCAATTTTGATGCTGTGGTCCGCAGCTAGTGCGGGAGGAACCCATGGTGCAGGTGATCATCAACGGCAAGCCAGTGACGGCCGAACGCGGCCAGACCATTTTGGAAGTCGCCCGCCAGGCCGGCATCGATATCCCTACCCTCTGCAACCACGAATCGCTGCCGCCTTACGCGGCCTGCCGCTTCTGCGTGGTGGAGGTCACCTACAAGGGGGTGACACGCTGCCGGGCGTCGTGCATCTACCCGGTAGAAGACGGCATGGTTATCCAGACCCATTCCGAACGGGTGATGCGCATCCGCCGCGTGCTGGCCGAACTGATGCTCGCCCGCTGCCCCGAGTCCGACGTGCTCCGCGACCTGGCTTACGACGTGGGCGTGGGCCACTGCCGGTTCGACCGGCCTCGCGGCGAAAAAAGCCCTTGCCACCTCTGCGGTGCCTGCCAGGTCCGCGAGGAAATGCGGATCGGCCCCCCCGACGGCATCCCCTCGACTTTCGTCGGCCGCAGCGGCTGCATCCTCTGCGGGATGTGCGTCCGCATGTGCGATAACGTGCTGAAGGTCGGGGCGCTGACCTTCGAGGGCCGCGGCATGCGTCGCCGCGTGACTACGCCCTTCGGGCTGCCTTCAAACTTCTGCGTCACCTGCGGCGGGTGCAGCTCGATCTGCCCCACAGGCGCCATCGAAGTGATGCGCATCCGCCCTCACGAACCCCAACCCATCCCCGCCGAGTTCGACCAGGGCCTTGCCACGCGCAAGCCCATCTACATGCCTTTCCCACAGGCCATTCCCCGCGTCCCTGTCATCGATAAGCAAACCTGCTTGTACTTCCAGACTGAAGGCTGCAAGGTCTGCGAAGACAACTGCCAGGCCCAGGCGATCGACCATACCATGGAGGACCGCGTCGAAGAGTTCGAGGTCGGCACCATCATCGTCGCCACGGGTTATAAGGCCTTCGATCCCTCGGTCATCGCCTACTACGGCTACGGCAAATACCCCAACGTCTATACCGGGCTGGAGGTGGAACGCCTGCTCAACGCCGGCGGTCCCACCAGCGGCAATCTCGTGCTCCGCGATGGGTCGGTCCCCAAGCGCGTGGGCATCGTCCACTGCGTCGGCAGCCGGGACGCCAACTTCCACACCTACTGCTCGCGGGTGTGCTGCATGTACGCGCTGAAATTGGCGCATCTGGTGCGGGAGAGGACCGGCGCCGAGGTCATCGACTGCTACATCGACATGCGCACACCGGGCAAGGCCTTCGAGGAGTTTTACAACCGCGTCCAGAACGAAGGGGTACAGTTCATCCGCGGCAAGGTGGCCGACATCACCCCCGCCGAGGGCGACGGCGCCGGCAGCACCCTGGTCATGCACGTGGACGATACCCTGCTGGGCACCATCCGCAAGATCCCGGTCGATATGGTGATCCTGGCCGTGGCCCTGGAACCCCAGCCCGATGCCGACCAGGTCCGCCGCACGCTGGGCCTGTCGTGCTCGGCCGAAGGGTTCTTCCTGGAAAAACATCCCAAGCTGGCGCCGGTCAACACGGCCAACGACGGGGTATTTCTGGCGGGCGCCTGCCAGGGCCCCAAGGATATTCCCGATACGGTGGCCCAGGCGGCCGCGGCCGCGGCCAAGGCCTTGGCCCTCATCGACGCCGGCCGCGTGGAACTGGAGCCCAACACCGCCTGGGTGGACGAAGACCGCTGCTCCGGCTGCCAAACCTGCATCGCCCTGTGCCCCTACAAGGCCATCACCCACGATCCCCAGCGCAAGATCGCGGTCATCGACCAGGCGCTGTGCAAGGGGTGCGGCACCTGCGTGGCTGCCTGCCCCTCCGGCGCTGCCCAACAGCATCTGTTCACCGACGAGCAAGTCCACCAGGAATTGGAAGGACTGATGACCTATGTCTGAGCCTGCCGCCCACAATCCGCAAGTCCCCTTCGAGCCCCGCATCGTGGCCTTCCTCTGCAACTGGTGCAGCTATATCGCCTCCGACCTGGCGGGCACCTCGCGGATCAAGTATTCGCCCTCGGTGCGGATCATGCGCCTGATGTGCAGCGGCCGGGTGGACCCCACCTTCATCCTCCGGGCGTATGCCTTGGGGGCCGACGGCGTGATGGTGGCGGGTTGCCACCCCGGCGACTGCCACTATGTCGAAGGCAATTACAAGACCCTCCGCCGCGACCGCATGCTCTACTATTTCCTCCAGCAGATGGGCATCGAGCCCGAGCGGTTGCGGCTGGTGTGGGCCTCGGCGGCCGAGGGGCAGCAACTGG
>JBBIQF010000649.1:0-3190 GCA_037442445.1 Planctomycetaceae bacterium | reverse complement strand
GCCCAGCGCAAGCGGGAGTACGACATCACGCTGGGGCGCAAAGAGGAGGCCGAGTTCCGCCCCCGCTCCTTCGAAGAGGTCCTGCTGGCCAACAAGGTGCTTACGCCGGAACAGCTCAACAAGGCCCGCAGCTTCTCGATGACGGTGGGGCTGGATATCCGCGATGCCGTGTTGCAGCAGCGCCTGGCCACGCCCGAAGTGGTCATGCAATGCTATGCGGAATCCGTGGGCCTGCCCTACGTGGACCTGGCCGAGGTGGCGCCGGACGAAAGCCTGATCCGCCGCGTGCCGGCCACGATCGCCCGGCCGCATTCCTGCATCCCGCTGTTGATCGACGATAACCAGTTGCTGGTGGCCTCGCCCAATCCGCTGGCGCCGGAGGTGGAGGACCAGCTCCGGCTGCGGTTCGGCATCCCGGTGCGGAGCGTGCTGTGCACGCCCCGGGCGGTCAACGAGCTGATTGCCAAGTACTATTCGCGCGAGGCCTTGGCCGAAGCCGCTTACCAGGCCGCGGCGGCTGCTGCCGCCGCCAAGCAGGCCGGCAGTGCCAAGGCCGCCACCAAAGCCCCCGCCAAACCGGAAGCCAAGGCCCAGCAAACGCCCGAGGCCAAACCCGAATCGCCCCCGCAGCCGAAGCCCCAGCCGGCCCCGCCCGCCGAAGAAGCCCGGGCCCCCAAGAATCCCCCCTGGGTCATCGCCGGCATCGTGGTGATGAGCCTGGTGATCTTATACCTGGCCTACAAGATGCTTTTCGGCTGAGGCCGCGGCGGTATGCCTTCGCACAACGGCGATGCGATTGCCCCAGCCAGCCCGGCCCGAACCGCACCCGGGCACCGCCGGCCGGCTTGGATTCCGCGGTGGGCCGGCCGCGTGGCCCCCCGATGCGTGCCTTGCCTTGCCGCGAGGGTGCAGTGACCTGGCCTACGGTTGTCGGCATTGCGATCGGCCTGGCCATGGACGCCTTGGCCGTCTCGATCGCCACCGGCCTGGTGCTACCGGCGGTTACCGGCCGGCATACCTTCCGCATGGCCTTCCACTTCGGCCTCTTCCAGTTCTTGATGCCGGTGGCGGGCTGGGCGGCCGGCCGCCAGGTCGCCGAGCTCCTCGCTCCCGTGGACCATTGGCTGGCCTTGGCCCTGTTGGGCTACGTGGGAGGGAAGATGCTGGCCGGCGCAGCCCGCGGCGGCCAGAGCGGTCCCCCTGCGGACCCCACACGCGGCTGGACATTGGTGGGCCTGGCCGTGGCCACCAGCCTGGACGCTCTGGCCGTGGGCTTCGGCATGGCGTTCCTCAACCTCTCCATCCTGAGTGCCGCCGTGGTCATCGGCCTGGTGGCCGGGGCATTAAGCGCGGCAGGAATCGTCTTCGGGAGCCGGCTGGGCCCCCGGGCAGGCCGCTGGGCCCAGGTGCTGGGCGGGGCCTTGTTGATCCTCATCGGCGTGCAAATCGTGGCCGAGCACGTCCTCGGCATCTGACCGCCACGCAGAAGTACCGGCCCGGTTCAGCGCTGTCTGTTTAAGAAGCCGGGCCACCCGCCACCTCGGGTTTCCCGCCCCCGCGCCCCGATTTACAATAGGCTTAACCCGCCAGCACCGAAAGGGCAAACGCCATGGCACTTTCTGCGTGGATCGTCGAGACCCGGGCCGACCGCTTCCAGGAAGACGTTCTGGACCGCTCCAAACAGGTGCCGGTGGTCGTCGATTTCTGGGCCCCGTGGTGCGGCCCCTGCCGGGTGCTGGGGCCTATCCTGGAGCGGCTGGCCGAGGAGTACGGCGGCCGGTTCGTCCTGGTCAAGGCCAACACCGACGAGATGCCGGAAATCGCCATGGCCTTCGGCGTGGAAGCGGTGCCTACGGTCTTCGCGCTGCGGAACGGGGCGGTCGTGGACCATTTCCAGGGACTGCTACCCGAGGCCGAGGTCCGGGCATGGCTGGATCGCATCCTGCCCAGCGAGGCGGAATTGCTGACCGCCCAGGCCCGCCGCCTGGAACGCACCGACCCCCAGGCCGCCGAAGAGACCTACCGCAAAGTGCTGGAGCGGTCGCCCAATGCGGTGTCGGCCAAGGTGGGGCTGGCCCGCACGGTGCTTGCCCGCGGCCGGCTGGACGAAGCCCGCCAGATCATCGACGAACTCGCCCAGGTCGGGGCGCTGGATGCCGAGGGCGAACGGCTGCAAGCCGAAATCCATCTGCGGAGCCAGGCCACCCGGCCCGGAGGAGTCGAAGCCGCCCGGGCCGCAGCCGCCGCCAACCCCGATAACCTCGAACTCCAGTTCCAACTCGCCCAGGCGTTGGCCTCGGCAGGCGAGCACGCCGAGGCCATGGACCTGTGCCTGGCCATCATCCAGCGCGACCGCCGCGGCCTGGGGGAAAAAGCCCGGGAACTGATGGTCCACCTCTTCCACCTCTTGGGGCCGGATAACGAATTGACGAGCACGTACCGGCGCAAGCTGGCATGGGCTTTGTATTGAAAGGCACCCATGGAGGGCCACGCACGCCGTTGGACGGCCACGTTGCGTTGGAGGGCCACGCTCCGTCGTGGCCAAACCGCACCCGCGTGGGTGCAAAGCACCCAGCCTACTACAGCGTGATGCGCAGTTCGCCGGCCTGATCGGGCGGCAGCGAGGGCACGTCGCGAAGCTCCTGGACGCGTTTATCCGGCTCGCCCACGCGCAGGGTGTACTTGCCCGGGTGGAACACCATAGGCCGGAATCGCTGCCCCCGGATGCGCAGCGTGTACACGATCTGGCCGTCGGCCTGGTCGATGACTTGGACCACCGGGTTCTCCATCCCCGACACGGCCAGGGTGGGGAGATACGCGGCGGGCTTGCGGCCGTAGTTATCCAGTTGCGCAATGGTGATGGGCCAGCCGGGGTATTGCCGCGCCGCCGGGTCCGCGACATTGCAGTTGCGGGGCCAGCACTCCAGGGTGATGGTCCGCTTGGCCTTGTTGAACCGCACGATGCCGAAGCCCGCCGCCCGCGTGGTCAGCTTGTCGTGGTTGGGTTCCATCGAGGGGTTGGCCACGGCGTGGACCGTAATCTTGTTCCCCAAGCCATCGAGGAACTGCCCGGTGTACTCCGGGGCGCCGGGCTTGCGGTTGGCGCCGGGTTGAAGCGGCAGCCACCAGCGGAGGTAAAGGTTCGCGATCGAGGGCACGCAGAACGACCAGCAGGCATCGTCCCAGTCGT
>JBBIQF010000648.1:0-3194 GCA_037442445.1 Planctomycetaceae bacterium | reverse complement strand
TGCCTCGGCCACGACAGAGCGTGGCCCTCCACCTTGGAGGGACGCGCTCCGTCGCCTCCGCCGCGCTCCGATACTCGCCGCACCCCACACCCTCCTTCCCCTTGAGCATCCGGAAGGGCCCGTACCGCGAGCGGTTACACGCCAAGCGGTGCACCTCCTCCATGAATGGGAGAGGAGTCCCCTCTGCCAGGTGGTTGAAGCCAAAATCCCCACCGCTGGGTCGCCAAAGCCGATATCCCGATCTCTATTGACGTAACGGCCCGCAGCTACCTATATTCCGCGGTCCCCCGACGCGGCCAGGGCGCCGGCTTGGGCTGGCGACGCGGCGTTGGAACAACGGTTTAAGGAGGAACCGTGATGACCCGGACCGAAGGAAGCGGTATCCCACCCCGCCGCCGCATCAGGCGGTGGTGCGCCATGTTCGGCGGGGCAGCGCTGGTGATTGCCGCCAGCGTGGCCATCCGCTGGTACTGGAACGCCGAGCCCGCCAGTGCCGAGCCCAGCGGCGGCCTGCCGGCCGCGGTCCAGCCTGCGGCGGCCCCCCAACCGGCCCCCACACCGTCCTCGCCTTCGCCGGCCGCAACGCCCGGCACCGCCGCTCCTGCCGCCAGCATCCCCAAGATCGTGGCCACCGTCAACGGCGAGGACATCACCCGCGACGAACTGGCCAAAGAGTGCCTCCGCCACTACGGCCAGCAGGTCCTCGAGGCCCTCCAACACAAATACTTGATCATGCTCGAGTGCCAGCGCCGCGGCATCACCGTCACCCAAGACGAGGTCAATGCCGAAATCGAGCGCATGGCACGGCGGTTCGGCCTGCCGGTGGACCAATGGTTGCGCATGCTCAAGCAAGAACGGGGCATCAAGCCCGCCCAGTATGCCAGCGACATTATCTGGCCCACCCTGGCCCTGCGCAAGCTGGCCGGCAGCCGGCTGGAAACCACCCCCGAGGAACTCGCCGCCGAGTACGAGACCCTCTACGGCCCGGCGGTCAAAGCCCGGCTGATCGCCTGCTCGGACCTGGAGACCGCCAAGCGGGTGCAGGCCATGGCCGCCGCCAATCCCGCCGACTTCGGCAAGCTGGCCAAAACCTATTCCGAGGATTCCACCAGCGCCAGCCTCATGGGCATCATCCAGCCCATCCGCAAACACGCCGGCGCCAAGGAGATCGAAGAAGCCGCCTTCGCCCTCAAAGACGGCGAAGTCTCGGCCGTCATCCCCGTGGCCGGCCAGTTCGTGATCCTCAAGCGCGAAGAACTCATTCCGGCCCGCAATGTCCCCTTCGAAAAAGTCAAACCCCAGTTGGAAGAACTCGTCAAGGACCGGAAGCTGCGGGCCGTGGCCGCCGAGACCTTCCAGAGCCTCAAAGACGCAGCCCGCGTGCAAAACGTCTTGAACGACCCCGCCTTGAGCCGCCAGATGCCGGGCGTGGCCGCCCTCATCAACGGGAATCCCGTAACCCTCCACGAACTGGCCGAACGCTGCCTGGAACGCTACGGCGAAGAGGTCCTCGAAGGGACCATCAACCGCCGCTTGCTGGAGCAGGCCTGCCGCCGCCACAACCTTACCGTCACCGAGGCCGAGATCGACCAGGAAATCGCCCGCCTGGCCAGCACCATGCTCCGCCTGAAGGAAGACGGCCAGCCCGATGTTGCCCAGTGGCTCAAACTGGTCACCGAGCAACAGGGTATTACCGTCGAGGTGTACCGCCGCGACGTCATCTGGCCCTCGCTCGTGCTCCGCAAGCTGGTCCAGGACAAAGTGCAGGTCACCGGCGAAGACCTGAAAAAAGGCTTCGAGGCCAACTACGGCCCCCGGGTCCGCTGCCGGGCCATCATCCTCGACAACCTCCGCCGCGCCCAACAGGTGTGGGCCAAGGCCCGCGATAACCCCACCGAGGAGTTCTTCGGCCGGCTGGCCGAGGAATACTCTTGCGAGGCCAACAACCGCATCCTCAAAGGCGAGGTGCCCCCTATCCAAATGCATGGCGGCCAGCCCGTCCTGGAAAAAGAAGCCTTCAGCCTCAAACCAGGCGAACTGTCGGGCATCATCCAGGTCGGACCCGACAAATACGTGATCCTGCTCTGCCTCGGCCGCACCGAACCCAAAGCCGTCGAGTTCGCCCAGGTCCGCGACCTCATCTACCAGGACGTGTACGAAAAGAAGCTCCGCCTGGCCATGGCCGCCCACTTCCAGGAACTCAAGGACGCCGCCACCATCGATAACTTCCTGGCCGGCACCAGCCAGTCGCCACGCAGCGTGGTCGAGCGGGCGGGCCCCCGGGTTCCCACTGCCGGGCAGGACCGTACCGTCCGGCGGGCCGGAAGCGCCCTGACGCCCGTGCAGCGATAGCTCGCCCCGGCCGTTGCCCGCCCCGGCACGACACCATGCCCTGAGGCACGCCGCGCCCCAAGGCACCATTCCGCGAGGAACAGCCTATGCCCGCCGTCGAGCCGCACGGCCTGTGGACCCTGGGCTTTCTCGGGGTGCTGGTGCTCAGCATCGCATGGGTCCTGCTCCGTAGCCTCGCGCCAGGGCCCCAGCGCGCGGGCAGTCCCTCCCCGGTCACCCAGGTCGCATCCCCGCCCCGGCCCCCTGCAGCCGCACAACCGGCAGGGCTTTCGGAAGAGTCGCTCCAAGCCACGGCCCGGGAACTGGCTGCACGGCTGGACGCCAGAATCCGCCAATTGGAGTCGCTGCTCCGCGATGCCGATCGAGTTGCCGACCGGCTCGAAGCGGCCGTGGCCGCCGCCGCACGCTCCTCCGAGCCGCCTTTTGCCACCAATGCACGTACTGCGGCAGCCGGCACGCCAAGCCAGCCCATGCCACCGGCCGAACCCCCCGACTCGCTGGCGCAAGCCTCGCCCCGCGCTTTGCCAGGCCAGGCCGAAGGTCTTAAGGGCGTTGCAGTCCTCGCTACCTTCACCTCCCGCGGCCAAAGCCCCCTGCCCGCCGCCCACGCCGGCCCACCACGCTCCCCCCGCTACGAACCCATCCATGCGCTGGCCGACCAGGGATGCCCGCCCGAAGAAATCGCCCGCCGCACCGGCATCCCGCTCGGCGAGGTCCAACTCGTCCTCAACCTCCGCCGCGTGCAAACGCCCGCCACCCCCTTCTAACCCCCACGGACTGCCAGGACCGACCACGTGTGGCGGCGATGCTCTCGGGCGTCTCGGCTTCATCGCCCACCGAAT
>JBBIQF010000647.1:0-3199 GCA_037442445.1 Planctomycetaceae bacterium | reverse complement strand
GCTCGTTTGCCTTGAGCATCCGGAAGGCCCCGGGCCGTGAACGGTTACAGTCTACCCGCACGCCAGGCGTTTTGCATGGGGTACCCCGCGGCCGGCGGCAAAAGCCAGTCGCCCCGTGGCAGCGGCGATGCGGCCTCTCGAGGTGGGAAGCGAGTCGGGGCGCTATCAGCGGGCCGCGGCCGGTAGATTGGGCCGCAGGAACAGAATACTTCTCAAGTTGCCCGGTCGTGCGGCCGGGGGGCTACTTCTTTGGGGCCGGCGGGTTGTTGGCGGCCGGCGCAGGCTTCTCCGGAGCCGGGGGCTTCTCCGCAGGCGGAGTTTTCTCCGCAGGCGCCGCCTTTTCGGCAGGCGGGTTGGGCGCCAAGAGGGCCAGTTGTTTGCGGTCGGACGTGCTATACAGCCGGACTTCGCCGGACCAATCGCCTGCGGCCAGGCGCTGCCCATCGTGGGTCAACGCGACCTCCAGCACCGGCTCTTTCAGGGCTTCGAAGGTGCGGAGTGGCGATAGATCCGGGGACCAGAGCTTGGCCACCCGGTCGCGCCCGGCCGAGGCCAGCCGGCCGTCGTGCCCGAACTGGATGGCCGTGACCCCCGGGCCATGCGCGTTCTGGCTTTTCAGGACCTTGCCGTCTTCGAGGTTCCAGAGCTTCAAGGTGCCATCTTCGCTGCCGCTGGCCAGCACGTTGGAATCGTCGCGGAAGCTGACGGATGTAACGCCGCCTTTATGGCCTTCGAGGTTCTGGTATTCGCGGCCGGTATCGGCCTCCCAGACCAGCAGCCCGCCGGAGCGGTCGGCGGTGGCCAGCAGGATGCCGTCGGGGCTGAACTCCACGGCGTAGATCCAGTCGGTGTGCTTGCGGATTTCATAGACCAAGGCCCCATCGGCGGTGTTGAACACCCGCACGATCTTTTCCGGGCCGCCCAGAGCCACCAGCTTATGGTCCGGGCTGATGTCGGCCGCCAGCACCACGTCGAGTTCGTCGCCGAGGGTGAACAGCCTCCGGCCGGTCTTCACGTCGTACACGGCCACCAACCCCCGGCGGGCGTTTTCGCCGCCGCCGGCCAGCAGCAGGGCGCCGGACCGGCTGAACCGCAGCACGTAGGGAATCCCTTCGGGAAAAGGGAGCACGCCCAGCAACTGCCCGGTGTCGGCATGGTAGAGGACCACTTGGCGCTGGCCGGCCACGGCCACCAGCGGCGCCCAGGGGCTGGCCGCAAGCGCGGTCACCGCACCGGCACGAGCTGTGACGACCACGGGCTTTTTCGCGAGGCCTTCGGGCATGATGGGCGGGCCGGCCGGCCGAGCCGCCCCCGCCGAAACCGCCAAGCTTACCGCAGGCTTGGGCTTGGCCTCGGCCTTGGAGCCCGAATCCCGCAAGGCCCCGCCCGCGATCCACTGCCGGATGATCTCCAGCTTGGCTGCCGGCAGCTTGTCGGTCTTGGGCGGCATGTGCGGCTCGCTCTCGTGGTTGACCAACAGCCACAAGTACGAATCGCCCGGGTTGCCCGGCGTAATCACCTCGCCGCTGGCACCCCCTTTGCGCAGGCGTTCATAGCTGTCCAAGGCCAGGTCGTTGGTGGCCTTGTTCTGGTTGTGGCAGTTGAAACAATGCTCGCGGAAGATGGGGCGCACGTGGTCCATGTAGGTGATCTTCTCGCCCGGCTTGGGCGCCTGGGCCGCCGCCCGATCCGCGCCCGCAAGGGTCGCCAGAATCAATAGCGGGCCACATGCCGCTCGCACCCAGCAAGGAGGACGGAACATCGGTGGATTGCTCCAGACACAAGGGGACGCGGTAGTAAGTCAGGCTGAAGCACCGGGGGCTTACGCCACCCGCTCGTCTTCACCGGGGGCTTAAATCGCCGGATCTTGTGCACCGGGGGTATTGGCCACCGGCTCTGCGCCACCGGCTCTTCTTCACCGGGGGCTTACGCCCCCGGCTCGTTCGCTACGCTTCAATGGTTGAAGGCGAACTCCCGCGAGTTCAACAGGGCCCAGAAGATGTCTTCCAGCGGACCCTGGGGATTGGGCTCTGTGCCCACGAGCTTTTCCAGCCGGCCGAGTTCCTCGGCGGTCGGCTCGCGGCACAGGCAGCGGATAAACAGCGCGGTGATGATTTCCCGCGGGGTTTTCTTCTGGGCGAGCATCTTGCGCACCACGCCGCCGGAGGCGATCTTCTGCTGGACGGTGTCGCCGTTGAGCAGGTGCAACGCCTGCGACAGCGTCGGTTCGCGCCGCACCTCCTGGGCGCACACCGTCTCCCGGGGCGATCGCCCGAAGGTGGTGAGGAAGTACGTGCTCGTGGCGCCGTCGGCGATTTGCACCGCCTGGGCGCCCAGGGGCAGGCGGGGGAACTTGTTGGAGGCCTCGGTCACCTGGCTGATGCAATCCAGAAGCACCTCGGCTTGCAGCCGGCGGACCGTGGCGTGGGCGAAGTTCCGCTCGTCCTCGGCGTTGGTCGCGTTGCGCTCCGCCGAGCGCTGGTAGGTGTGCGAGTTGCAGATGTCGCGGACCAGTTGCTTGAAGTCGTAGCGGTAGCTGATCAGGCGCTCGCCCAGCGCGGCCAGCAGTTCGGGATTGCTGGGCGGATTGCTGATCCGGATATCGTCCACCGGCTCGACGATGCCGATGCCGAAAAAGTGCTGCCACACCCGGTTGGCCAGGTTGGGGGCGAAGTAGGGGTTATCGGGGGCGGTCAGCCACTGGGCCAGCACCTCGCGCCGGTCCTTGCCTTGGACCTCGGGCTTGGGGCCACCGAGGAACTTCGGCTCCATGGGCCGGTTGCCCACCGGATGGCGGACCTCGCCTGTGCCGCGGTTGAAGATGATGGTTTCGCGGTAGTCCTCGCCCGGTTTGCGCCCGATCTGGCAGAAAAACGCCGCAAAGCTGTAGTAATCGTCCATCGTCCAGCGGTCGAAGGGGTGGTTATGGCACTGGGCGCACTGGATGCGGAAGCCGAGGAACACCTGGGCCACGTGCTCGGCGGTCTTCAGCGTATCGGTCTCTACCTGGTAGAAGTTCGTGGCCGGGTTGGCGAACGTCCCGCCGCTGGCTGACAGCAGTTCCCGCACCATGGCATCCCACGGGACGTTGTGGGCAATCCGGTCCACGAGCCACTGGTAGTACAGCACGATCGCCTTCTGCGACACCTGGTTGCTGGAGCGCATCATGAGCCATTCGGCCCACTTGGAGACCCAGAGT
>JBBIQF010000646.1:0-3241 GCA_037442445.1 Planctomycetaceae bacterium | reverse complement strand
ATCGAGATCCTCCTGGCCACGCTCTTGACACTGTTGATGATGGGCGTGGTGGTGGGGGTGTTTGCCAGCATCGGCCAGAGCGTGACCGATACCCGGGCGGTGGTGGAAATCCAGAACCAGCTCCGCAGCACGGCCAACCGCCTGCGCCAGGACCTGGAGGAAGCCACGGCGCCGCTTCGGCCACCCTTGCGCCCCGAGGCGGGCCAGGGATATTTCGAGATCATCAAGGGGCCGGTGGCGCTCAGTTCCGGTCCGCCGCCAACGTGGGATGTGCCGGTCAATTCGGATACGCCGGGTCCTCCGTATGCGGCCGATACTACCGTGGGCCACAATGGTGACGTGCTGATGTTCACCATCCGCAGCCGGGGCCAGCCGTACGTGGGCCGATGGCGTTTGCCGAACGGCACGCTGGGCACGGTCGAGTCGCAGGAGGCCGAGGTGGCATGGTTCGTCCGCGGCCGGACCCTGTACCGCCGGGTGATGCTTGTGGCGCCCGGCAAGTTCAACGCCATGGACGCCAATGGCGACGGGGTGGTCGATCCGGCCGAGGCCGGCCTGGGTAGCGACAGCGTTTTCCAGTGGTACGATGTCTCGGTCCGCCCGGCGGTGTCGCAAGCGGGCACACGCGGCATGATCGCCAACACGCTGGGCGACTTGACCAAGCCCGAGTGCCGGTACGCCCACCAGGCGCCCACATTTCCGTTTCACCCGCACTGGGTGGCCAACCGGCGGACCAATGTGCTGGGCCTGCCACTGTTGGCGGAATGCTCCTCGCCGGTCTTTTTTAACGCCTGGCTGGGGGGAACCATGCCGCCGGTCTCACTCACCCTGCGAAACGGCGAAGTGTTGGACCTTTGGCGCAACCCTCACCCCTGGCAGGAGACCGACCGCGATACGGGCGTGCTGCTGGCCTATGCTGGCCCCAGGGTGGGCGAGGAAATCATCTTGAATAACGTGCTGGATTTCGATGTCAAGGTGTACGACCCGGAAGCGCCGGTGGTTCTGAACAATACCGGCGACGCCGCTTTAATACCGGGCGATCCGGGTTACGCGGCGGCACTTGCGAACACGTGGATCAGCCGGGGCGCCTATGTGGATTTGGGTTACGGGTATGCGATCTCCCAGGATCCGCCGCCGAACTTGCCCTCCGCGCTGGTCCAAAGCCTTCCCAGCATCTCCCCCTTCGCAGGTCCCGGCCGATACTTTTCGGTCGTCGAGCCCACTTACGACACCTGGACGACGCATTACGAGAACAACTGGATGGACGTGAACCAGAATGGGGCCCGCGATGCTGGCGATTACGGCGATGAGAACGGAAACGGGTTGTTCGACGAGGGGACCAACGGGTTCGACGACAACGGCGATGGGGTGGTGGACGATCCCGGCGAGCAGGAGGCCCCGCCGCCGTATCCGCATCCCCTGCGCGGCATCAAGGTCACCATCCGGGTATTCGAGCCCGATACCCGCCAGGTCCGCCAGGTCACCGTGATCCACGAGTTTCTGTCGAAGTAACCGGCGTGGCCGAGATGGCCGAGGCGGAAAAGATCGCCGGGCTGCTTTCGGGCTAGCACACCATCTTCGTCCTTCGTCATATACGGCCTGGTGTTCGTGGCGGGCGCGATTTTGTGGACGCTGATCGACGCGACCAGGCTGGTGGTGCCCGACGAGCGAATTGGGGCCGCAAACTGATTGGCCGTGTGACTGGCCGCCACAGCCCACCGAGTAATCGTTCACGGCCCGGGATGTTACCGGGCAACACGCAATGCCTCGGCCACGACAGAGCGTGGCCCTCCACCTTGGAGGGACGCGCGCCGTCGGGTTTAGCGCGCCGGTGCCGCTCCGTCGTCTTTGGCCGGTGGTCCTTCGGCCGCGGGCACAGCCTACCGATTGACATGCCACGGCCCGGTGCCCACAATGGCCATGCATGCTTGGGGCAGACCCACGCCGGTCCGGGCGTATGACGAAGCTCGTGGCCGGCCGAAACCCACTGGAATAGCACACTTGATGCCACGAAAGGGTCCACCGATGCAAGGGTTCCGCAGCACACGGCAGCCAAACGCGTCCCGGCGGGAGTTTTTGAAGGCCTGCGGGGGCAGCCTGACTGCGGCGGCCGTTCTGGCCAACCGCTCGCCCCGGGCCTGGGCCGCCGAGCAGAATACCATCAAGGTGGTCTTGATCGGCTGCGGGGGGCGGGGGACGGGGGCGGCGGCCAACGCGCTTTCGACGGCGGGGCCGACGCGGCTGGTGGCCATGGCCGACGTGTTCCAGCACCGCCTGCAAGGCAGCTTGAAGTCGCTGGCCCAGCAGTTCGGCCAGAAAGTGGACGTGCCGCCCGACCGGCAGTTCATCGGCTTCGATGGGTTCAAGAAGGCCATCGATCTGATCGCGCCGGGGGGTGTGGCCCTTTTGTGCACCCCGCCTGCGTTCCGCCCCATCCACCTCGAGTACGCCGTGGCCAAGGGGTGCCATGTGTTCATGGAAAAGTCGTTCGCCGTCGATGCCCCGGGCATCCGCCGGGTGCTCAAGGCGGGCGAGGAGGCCACGCGGAAGAATCTGAAGATCGCCGGCGGCTTGATGTCGCGCCACTACAAGCCGCTGGAAGAAGCTGTGGCCCGGCTGCACGACGGGGCCATCGGCGAGCGGATCACGTGCTGGGCCTACCGGGTGCACGGGCCGGTGGGCTTCCACGACTTCCGCAAGGAGGGCAAGAGCGAGCTGGCCCATCAGATCGCCAACTACTCGTGCTACACCTGGCTCAATGGCAGCTTCATCCTGGACTGGCTCATCCACAACCTGGACGTGTGCTGCTGGTGCAAGGGTGCCTGGCCGGTGTCGGCCCAAGGCCAGGGGGGAAGGCAGGTCCGCACCGACCCCGACCAGTTGTTCGACCACTACGCGGTGGAATACTCGTTTGCCGATGGCACCCGGCTGTTCGCCCAAGGCCGGCACCAGGCCAACACCTGGGGCTTCTTCGGGGATGTGATCCACGGGAGCACCGGCTGCGCGGTCTTGGGCGAGGGGATTCCGCATCCCCGGATCTACAAAGGGCACAAGCCGGTGCCGGAAAACCTGATCTGGGAATACAAGGGCCCGCCGTGCAACCAGTACCAGGTCGAGCATGACCTGTTGTTCGAGGCCATCCGCCAGGACAAGCCGTACAACGAGACCGAGCGCAGCGCCAAGGCCGCGACTGTGGGCATCCTGGGGCGCATGGCTGCCGAGTCGGGCCAGGAGATCACGT
>JBBIQF010000645.1:0-3254 GCA_037442445.1 Planctomycetaceae bacterium | reverse complement strand
AGGAGCGTGCGGGGTGCGGCGAGTATCGGAGCGCGGCGGACGCGACGGAGCGCGTTCCTCCAGGGTGGAGGGCCACGCTCTGTCGTGGCCAAGGCATTGCGTGTTGCCCGGTAACGTCCCGGGCCGTGAACGGTTACCGCCGCCAGTGACCGGCGGACGTTCCGGCCTTGCTCCGTTAAACGGATCAGCTTTGCGTGCAACGCCAGCCTATTGCGCTGGAGTGCCGCTCGTTTGCCGGGCCAGCGCTGGGCGACAAGCAGAGGGGCACAGCGCGATCCGCAGCTTCAAGGCCCTTTGCCGGGGCTGCGCGGGGCGATAAGATCATCGCATTGATCGTAAATCGCAGCGGCGTCGGGCCTCCATGTCGTTCTATGATTTTCGGGCAGCGCGAGCCAAGACGTTGCACCGCCTGACGGACGGGGTGTTGGACCTTTTAGTCATCGGCGGCGGCATTGTGGGGGCGGGGGTGGCCCGGGACGCCGCGATGCGCGGCCTGCGGATCGGGCTGGTCGAACAGCACGATTTCGCCTTCGGCACCAGTAGCCGATCCAGCGGCTTGCTGCACGGCGGCCTGCGCTACCTGGCGCAGGGGCGGATTCGGCTGGTGTACCAGGCCAGCCGCGAGAAGCGGCTTCTTCACCAGCTTGCTCCCCATTTGGCCCAGCCGCTGGCCTTCGTTTTCCCTGCCTCCCGGGGGAGCGGCTGGCCTTTGTGGAAGCTCCGCGTGGGGGTCCGCCTGTACGACGCGCTGTGCGGGGGTCAGAACCTGGGGCCTTCGCAGGCGATGACCGCGGCCGAGGTGCGGGCGCATCTGCCCGGGCTGGAACCCAAGGGGCTTTACGGGGCGGTGCGGTATTTCGACGGCCTGACGAGCGACGCCCGGCTGGTGCTCGATACCTTGCGATCGGCGGCCACCCACGGGGCGGCGGTGCTCAACTACACGCGATGCCACGAAGCGGTCCGCGATGGCGGGGTGTGGCGGTGTGCGCTGGTTGACGAAATCGGCGGCGGGGAACTCGTGGCCCGGGCCCACGTGGTGGTCAACGCCACCGGGCCTTGGGCATCGTCGTTACCGGCCAGCCGGCTCCGACTGCGCCTGACCAAGGGGATTCATCTGGTGGTAGCCCGGGACCGGCTGCCGGTGCCCGATGCCGTGGTCATGACCGACCAGCGGCGGATCCTGTTCGCGATCCCCTGGGGCCGGCGGGTGATTCTGGGCACGACCGACACGGATTATGAAGGCCCCATCGAGGCGGTGCGCCCGGAGCGGGAAGACATCGACTATGTGCTGGCCGTGGCCAACCGGACCTTCCCCGCGCTGGACCTCACGGTGGCCGATGTCCGGGGCAGTTGGGCGGGGCTCCGCCCGCTGGTGGCGCAAGGCCGGGGCCGGCCCTCGGATATCTCGCGGGCCCACCAAATCCACATGCCGCAGCCGGGCTGGGTGGACGTTGCCGGCGGCAAACTGACCACGTATCGCCTCATTGCCGAAGAGGTGGTGGACCGCGTGGTCCGCTACCTGGGTTGCCGCGCGTTGCCCTGCGCAACCGCGGTCGTTCCTCTGTTGGCCCCCGAGGCGGCCGGCCCTGCAAGCGGCATTCTTCCGCCCCCCCTGGACCGCCAGGTGGTCGAGGAGATGTGCCGGCACCAATGGGCCGTGCACCTGGACGACGTGATGATCCGCCGCACCAGTTGGCTTTATGCGGAGGACAACCCTGCGGCTTGCGCCCGGCAGGTGGCCGCCTGGATGGCCGAAATCCTCGGCTGGGACGAAGCCGTGCAACAGGCGGAATTGGCCCGATGCGATGCCTGCGGCGCGGGGACAACCACGGCAAGGGCGAATGGCGAAAGTCAAATTACGAATGACGAAGGACCGATGACGAAGCACCAATGACCAAGTACCAATGACCAAGTAGCAAGGGGCGGAATGACGAAAGTCAAATGACGAATGGGGAAGGACCACAAACGATAAGGGACCAGGGTTTTTGCGGAAGTCGCGCATGTTACGAGAAAAGAGCCGAGTAGCGTTTGATCGGGCACGGCAGTTGATGCCTGGCGGGGTGAACAGCCCCGCCCGGGCGTTCGGGGCCGTCGGTGGCCACCCGGTTTTCATCGATCGGGCCCAAGGCGCGCATCTGGTGGATATCGACGGCAACCGTTACCTCGACTACATCGGGTCGTGGGGGCCGATGATTCTGGGCCACGGCCATCCGCGGGTGTTGGAAGCGGTCCACCGGGCCCTGGACCGGGGCACCAGCTTTGGTGCACCCACGGAAGCCGAGAGCCAATTGGCGGCCTTGCTGATCGAAGCGGTGCCGTCGCTCGAGAAAGTCCGGCTGGTCAACTCCGGCACCGAGGCCACGATGAGTGCCATTCGCTTGGCCCGGGGCTACACCGGCCGGGAGCTGATCGTCAAGTTCGCGGGCAACTACCACGGGCATGTGGATAGCCTGCTGGTGGCGGCCGGCAGTTCGGCGGCCACGCTGGGGGTGACGAACTCGCCGGGGGTGACGGCCGGCACGGCCCAGGACACTCTGGTACTACGCTACAACGACGTGCAGGGCATGGAATACGCTTTTGGCCGGCATGGCGGCCGCATCGCGGCGGTGATCCTCGAACCTGTGGTGGGCAACATGGGGGTGGTGCTTCCGGCCCCGGGGTTTTTGGCGGCGGCCCGGGAGCTGACGCGCCAGCACGGGGCATTGCTCATCTTCGATGAAGTGATGACCGGCTTCCGGGTGGCCTTTGGCGGGGCCCAAGAGCGGTTCGGCATCACTCCGGACCTGACCACGCTGGGCAAGATCATCGGCGGCGGGCTGCCGGTGGGCGCCTACGGCGGCAAGGCGGAGATCATGGACCATGTACTGCCGGCCGGCAAGGTGTTTCAGGCGGGCACGCTCAGCGGCAATCCGCTGGCCACTGCCGCAGGCATCGCGACCTTGCGGGTGCTGCGGGATGAGAACCCGTATCCCCGGCTGGAGGAACTCTCGGCGCGGCTGGCCGACGGGTTGCAACAAGCCGCCTCCGGCTGCGGCCTGCCCGCTACGGTCAGCCGATGCGGGTCGATGTTGACGCTTTTCTTCCATCCCGGGCCGGTGACCGACTGGGACTCGGCCTCGCGCTGCGATACCCAGCGCTATGCCCGGTTTTTCTGGGCGATGCTCGACCGCGGCATGTACTTGCCGTGCAGCCAGTTCGAGGCCTGGTTCGTATCGGCGGCCCACACCGAGGAGGACATCGCGGCGACGCTTGCC
>JBBIQF010000644.1:0-3255 GCA_037442445.1 Planctomycetaceae bacterium | reverse complement strand
GGAGATCGAACAGATTCAGACCCGCCAGCAACTGGAGCTGCGGCGGGTCCAGGACCGCTACAAGATGGCCGCCGTCCTCCTGCCCCCCGTTCCCCCGCTGGCGGTGGCCATCGGCGTATTCTTCGTACGCCGGATGCGGGAGCGGGAAGGCGTGGCCCGCTCCCGCCTGCGGTCCTGACCGCCGGCCGTTGCGGCCGGCGGCTGGATGCCGGCGGCGGGGCCCGCTGCCGGCACGGGACGGTTGACCTACCCTAGAATTACCCCGGCCTCGCCTGCGAGGCCTCAAGGAGTTCGCCCATGAACGATAACCTCAAGACCGTGATCTTCGTTGCGGCAGCGCTGGTGGTCACGGCGGTCGCCTGGGCCGTGCACCGCTCCACCGTGCCCACCGACGAACTGGCCGAGTTTCGCAACCAGCCCCTTTTCCCCGATTTCACCGATCCGCTCCGGGCCACCAGCCTGGAAATCATCAAGTACGACGAGGACAAGGGCGAGGCCAAGCCGTTCCAGGTGGCCCAGGTCAAAGGCCGGTGGTGCATCCCCTCGCACGCCGACTACCCGGCCGATGCCAAAGACCACATGGTGCAGGCGGCCACCAGCGTCATGGGGCTGGTGGCGCTGGATGTGGTCAGCCGCGACCGCCGCGATCACTCCCTCTACGGCGTCTTGGACCCCGGCGAATCCATCGAACCCGGCGCCAAAGGGGTGGGCACCCGCGTGGTGCTGAAGGACAAAGACGGCCAGACGCTCATCGGCCTGGTCATCGGCAAAGAGGCCGGCACCTCCCGCGACTCCGACGACCAGAAAGACCTCCGCTATGTGCGCAAGATCGGCGAGGACCCCGTGTACCTCGTCAAACTCAATCCTGACAAGCTCTCGACCGATTTCTCCGACTGGATCGAGAAAGACCTGCTCAAACTGAACGCCTGGGACATCAAGAACGTCGCCATCCAGGACTACTCCTTCGATATCCGCCCCACGCCGGACGGGCTGATCGAGCCCCGCATGGACCAGCGGGCCGTCATCCGCCTGGAGCACAACGACACCGGCGACCCCCGCTGGAAACTCATCGAGGCCGTGCTGGTCCAGGACGGCAAACCCACCCGGCCCCAGTTGGGCCCCGACGAGGAACTCAACACCAAGAAACTCGACGACCTCAAGTACGCCGTCGATGACCTGAAAATCGTCGATGTGGCCAAGAAACCGCCGGTACTCAGCGGCAGCCTGCGGGCCACCGGCAAGATGAAACTCGACCGGAACTCCGTCATGTCGCTGGCCGACCGCGGCTTCTACCTCGTCCAGACCGAGCAGGGCCTGGAACTCTTCTCCTCCGAGGGCGAAATCCGCGTAACCACCAAGGACGGGGTGCAATACGTGCTCCGCTTCGGCCGGATCGCCAGCACCGAAACCCACGCCGCCAAGAAAGACGAAGGCAAAAAGGACGAAGGCAAGAAGGACGAGGCGCAAGGCGCCACGGCGAAAAAGGAAGACGCAAAGAAGGAAGAGGCCAAGAAGCCCGAGGCCAAAGACCAGAAGAAGCCCGATAGCTCCAAGGAGCCCGGCGGTACCACCACCTCGGTCAACCGCTATCTGTTCGTGATGGCGCAGTTCGACCCCAGCGTCATCGAAAAACCGAAGCTAGAACCCTTGCCGCCGGAGCCCAAGCCCGAGCCGGCCAAGGAGCCTGCCTCCAAAGACGCCAAGAAACAGGAGCCGGGCAAGCCGGAAGCCAAGACCCAGGAAACCAAACCGGAAGAAGGAGGAGTCCAAGAAGTACGAGGCCAAACCCGATCGCAAGGCCGAGCGCAAGCGGATCGAAAAAGAGAATAAACAAAAGACCGAAGAATACAACAAGAAGATCGAGGAGGGCAAGAAAAAGGTCGAAGAACTCAACGCCCGCTTCGCCGACTGGTATTACGTAATCAGCGACGAGGTGTACCAGAAGATCCACCTGGGCTACAAGGACATCGTGCAGAAAAAGGAGAAGAAGGAAGAGGAAGGCAAGAAAGACCAGACCTCGTCGGCCGGGCAGGAGAAACCGGCGGCGGGCACGCCGGCCGAGTTCAAGGAACTGAGCAAGTCGATGCCGGCCTCGAAGCCGGAAGCCAAACCCGAAGCCAAGCCCGAGACGAAGACCGAGCCCAAGCCGGAGGCGAAGGCGGAATCCAAGCCCGGCGGTGCGGCCCCCCAAGCCGCCCAGGGCGAGGCCAAGGCGGCACCCAAGGCGGAACCCGCCTCCGAGCCGAAACCGGCTCCAAAGGCCGAGGCTCCGCCCCCGGTGCCCGCCCCGTCCAAACCCGAGCCCAAGCCCGAGGCCAAACCGCAGCCCCAAGCCAAATAGCGTGGCGGGAGGGCGGCGCACCGGGACGCCCGGCCCTGCGGTCCCCGGGGTGGTCGCCAGACTCGCGGCAAGTGGATAGCGGTGGGGGATTTTGCCCTCGGGCGCAGTGCCCCAACCCCGGGCTTTCAAGGCCCGGTGCCCAGCGTAGTGCTTGCTTGTTGCCGCCGGTTGCCCAACAATGGGGCGCTGGACGTGCTGGTCGCGGCCGGCATAAAAGGCCGGACGGGCGGGACACTCTCCAAAGCGGTCTGGACAATCGCGGGACATCGGTGCATGGGAGGAATGTTTATGCCAGCGTGCTGTTCGCGGCGGGCGTTTCTGGGGGCGGTTCCGGCGGCGGGGGCGGCCCTGGGGGCCTTGGCCCACGCCGGATCGGCTCCGGCCATCGAACCGATTGCCCGCCCCGGGCCGGCCAAGTTCAAGTTCAGCCTGGCCGGCTATAGCTATCGCAAGCTCCTTTCGGGCAGCGCGCCCGCGCTGAAACTGGAGGATTTCATCGGCGACTGTGCGGCCATGGGCCTGGAGGGCACGGAGCCCACATCCTATTACTTCCCCAAGGACCTGACTCCGCAGCGCCTGCGCCAGTACAAGCATCTGGCTTTTCGTTTGGGGTTGGACATCTCGGGCACGGGGGTGGGCAACGATTTCTGCCATCCCCCCGGCCCGAAGCGCGACGAGCAACTGGCCCTGGTCAAGCGATGGATCCAGTACGCCGAGGTGCTGGGGGCGCCGATGGTCCGCATCTTCGCAGGCGGGCCCAAGGCCGGCCAGACCGTGGACGACGCTTACCGGCTGGTCATCGATGCCATCGAGGAGTGCTGCCAGCACGCCGCCGCCCACGGGGTGTTCTTGGCGCTGGAGAATCACGGGGGGCTGACGGCCACGGCCGAGGGCGTGCTCCGCCTGGTCCAAGC
>JBBIQF010000643.1:0-3275 GCA_037442445.1 Planctomycetaceae bacterium | reverse complement strand
GGGCTCGATGTGCACGGCGCGGCGTGGCTGGCCGGCCGGCTGGATGAACTCCGCCAGCAAGGGTGTACCGTCTGCTTTTCTACCCACGAACTGGACCGCGCATGGCAATTGGCCGACCGCGTGCTGGCCCTGGCGGCAGGCCGGTTGCAACCCGCAGCGTCCCCCAGCACCGCAATGGTTCCGCACGCCGCGGCCCGCTGCGCAGGGTTGGTGCATCCGCCCGGCGCAGTGGGCGCCGAGCCGCTAGCGGATCGCAGCGCCGCAGCCCGCGCAGCCTGAAAGGCCCTCAAGGAACTTCTCCTGTGCGAAAGCTGGTCTTCTTGATCGCAAAGGACCTCTTGGGCGAGTGGCGCCTGCCGCGCGTGTGGCCTGCCATGGTTCTGGTGGGGTTGGTGGTGGCGGCAGCCCTTACGCTGCCGCTAGAGGTCTTGCCCGAGCAAAAGCGCCAGTTGGGGCCGGCACTGTTGTGGGTGGCCATCCTGCTGGCCGCCATGCTGGCCGTCGAACGCTCGTTCGCCTCCGAGCAGCAGGAAGGCGCCTGGGAAGGCCTGCGGATGTATCCGCTGAGCATGGCAGCGGTTTATTTAGCCAAGTTGGGGGCCAACGTGCTGGCCGTGGTTGCGCTACAAGCCCTGCTCGTCCCCTTGTTTGCGGTGCTGACCGGGCTGCCCCTCGGCACGCACCCGGTGGCCTTGATGGCGGTGGTGGTGCTGGGCAATGTGGCGATCGCGAGTTTGGGCACCCTTCTCAGCGCCCTGGCAATGGGGCTGCGGCAATTGCCGGGGGCGGTGGCCCTTCTCCTATTGCCCGCAGGGGTGCCTGTGGTGCTCGCGGCGGCCGAGGGAACGCGCCTGGCCGCCGAGCCCACCCTGGCACCGATGTTCTGGCGCTGGCTCCAGTTTCTGGGGGTATTTGCCGCGGTGTTCGTCGCCGCGGGCATCGTGCTCGTCGATTTTGCAGTGGAGGAATGAAAACATGAATGCCGGCCCTGGCCGCCTAACGGCTATCGGACTCGTGCACCTCCTGGCCGGTATCCTGGCCCCGGCCGCGGTGTTTGCCATCTTCTTCCTAGCGCCGGCCGAGAAGACGATGGGGCCGGTGCAGCGGATTCTTTATCTGCACGTGGCGGTGGCCTGGTTCGCGCTCGGCGCATGCCTGGTCACGGGAATGGCAGCCGGGGGCTACCTGCTCACCCGGCGGCCCGCGTGGGACCACTGGTCCTGTGCAGCCGCCGAGACGGGTTGGCTGGCGGCCACGCTGACCCTCATCAGCGGTTCCCTATGGGCCCGCGCCGCCTGGAATACCTGGTGGACCTGGGACCCGCGACTGACCACCGTTTTCCTCCTGTGGGCCTTGTACTCGGCCGGGCTATTGATCCGCGCCGCGGCCCCGGATGCCCAGCGCGGCGCCCGGTTGGCCGCCGTGGTGGCCGTGGTGGCGCTGGTGGACCTGCCGCTCATCTTTCTGGCCACGCGATGGTTCCGGGGCATGCATCCCGTGGCGCCGGCCATGCCGGCGGTGATGCGGGCTGTGATGGGCCTGGGCGCGGCCGGCTTCGGCTTGGTATTGCTGCTGCTTCTGGTGCACCGCCGCGCCCAACTGGGGGCGGCGCATCGACTGGACCTTTTGGAATGGGAGGCCAACGATGGCGAATCTGATCGCGGCCTATGCCGCAGCCTGGATGGGAGTCGTGCTTTATGTGGGGCGCCTGGCGTGGCTCCAGCACCAGCTCCACAAGCGTATCGAGACGCTGGAAAATGCCTGCCGGCAGCCCGGCGATAGCCTGGCCCGCGCGGCCTGAAGCGGGCTCCTGCCGCTTGAAGCCGCCGCCTGCCGCTGCGCTGCCGGAAACCCCGCCCCGAATCTAAAACCCCATGACTGCCGCGTGGTTGCTTGCCGCCACTGTAATTTGTGCCGCCACCCCAGGCGAATCGGCCCTGCCGGCGGAAGGCCCGGGCGTGCTGGTCGGCGTGGTGGTCAACGGCTCGGCCGGCGACACCCCTGTCGCCGGGGCCGAGGTCGTGCTGCGCCTCCACCGGGCCGGGCAGTTCATCCCCTGGACCAAGACTTTGGCCGACGATCAAGGCCGCTTCCGGTTCGAACGCCTGCCGGCAGCCGAGGGGTGCCTCTACCTGCCCGGGGCCAACCGGCATGGGGTGCACTATCCCGGACCGCGGGTGCAATTGACGGCTGCCCAACCCCGGGCCGCTGTGCGGCTAACGGTGTACGATGCCGTGGAATCGCCCAACCCCCTGGTTCTCCTCCGGCACGAAGTGACCGTGCAGGCCGAGCCCCAGGCCCTGCGTGTTACCGAGTTCCTCCGCATCGAAAACCCCACGCCCCGCTGCTACGTGGGCCAGCCCGCTGGGGAAGACCAGCCGCCGGTTACCTTAAAGCTGGCCATCCCCATGGAGTTCGAGCGGGCCACGTTCGACAAGGAGTTCTTCGGCCGGCGGTTCTTGGTGGGGACTGGCGGGCTGGTTACCGGCGTGCCCTGGCCGCCGGGCCTGCACGAACTCCGCTTCACCTACACGCTTCCTCGGACCCAGCGGCGCTCGGTGTGGCAGCGACCGGTGGACCTGCCGTGCCGCGAGTTCCGAGTTGCGGTAGAGGCCGGCCCCAGCGACGACGTGACGTGCAACCTTGCGCCTGCGACCGCCCAGCCGCCGGCAGTCGCGGCGTTCAGCTCTTCGACGCCCTTGGAGCCAGGCCAGTTGGTGGAGGTGGTGGTCCAGACCCGAGCGGTTTCGCCGCGAGTAGCGGCACGCTGGGCTGCCGTGGCCCTTTTGGCCACTGCCGTGGCCGCCGGCGCAACCACGGCGTGGCGCGCCCGCCGCCGGGGCCGGCCCCAGCGCGCACCAAACGGGGCTTCATGCCTGCCCATGACCGCCGGCATCAAGCCCGCGGCTCAGTGAACCAATAGCTCATCTGGACTGCCGGCAAAACTCGTGCGGCTGGAGTCTTCTGGCGGCTTGTCGCCGGGCGGGGCGCACGGCACTTGTGCAAGGCGGGCCGCCAGGCTGGCGTTCATCCCTGCCGCCCAAAACATGGTGGCGTTGACCATGGGGATGAGCGAGACCTCGTGGAACAGGCCGTTGATGGCATAGTTGATCCAAACGGCCATGAACAATAAAGCACCGCTGCGGGCCCACGGCGGCGCATGCCGGGCGTGCCACACGCGCCAGGCATCGCAAAACCACAGGCCCAGCACCAATACCGCCAGGCCTGCCCCCAAAAGCCCCGTCTCCACCAGCAGGCTCAACAGCAGGTTGTGT
>JBBIQF010000642.1:0-3292 GCA_037442445.1 Planctomycetaceae bacterium | reverse complement strand
GGCCGGTGATTTTGCCACGCCGCTCATGCTTCTCATTGTACCCGTAGGACCGGGAGGCATGCGCTACCCCGGACCGGCAGGTGGCCGGGGGGTGATCTCCCTGGCAGTACGGTTGGCTGGATGGGCGGGCGGGGTGGGGCGTGTCGTCCTTGGGGGCATCGCGCGGGTGATGGGGCTATGGGAGCGCGGGCATTTTGGAAGTAGCGGTGCAGCCGGGACGACTGAAGCACAAAAGCAGCCGGGACGGCTCAGCACAAAGGCAGCCGAGACGGGTGCAGCGCAAAGCAGCCGAGACGGCTGCACCACAAAGGCGGCCGGGACGGGTGCACCACAAGGGGTTGCCAGGGGTCGCGGCGGGGGATTAGCATAGGCTGGCCGGGTAGAGTAGCAACACGGCGACCAAGAGTCCCCAACCCGAGGAGGATCGGCCATGAGGCGGGCTGTTCTGCGGTGTGCGATTGGGCTGTGCGGGCTGGCGGTGGGCACGCTGGCCGGTGCGGCGGAACCGGGGGTGTGCCACGTCGATGTGTTCCGGTCCGGTACTGAGGGGCATCACACGTTCCGCATACCGGCGATCGAGGCCACGGCCGATGGCACCTTGGTGGCTTTTGCCGAAGCCCGCAAATACAACGCCGCCGACCCGGGCATGGAGAACAACGACATCGACCTGGTGATGAAGCGAAGCACCGATGGCGGGGCCACGTGGTCGGCCATGCGGGTCATCGAGGATCCCGGCGAGCGGTGGTCGGCGGCCAATCCTGCGACGGTGCTGGACCGGTCCACCGGCCGATTGTGGCTTATGTATCTTCGCGGCAAGCCCGGCTGCAACACCTACTCGGCCCGCGCGGGGACCGACGACGTGCAGACCCTGGCCCGGTGGAGCGCCGCCGGGGGCAAGACCTGGTCCGAGCCGGTGGACTTGACCGCGGTGGCCCGCGACATGAACGACCCGCAGTGGAAGGTGAGTGTGGTGGGCCCCGGGGGCGGCATTCAGGACCGGCAGGGCCGACTGATCTTTCCGGTCTGGAAGAACGCCCCCATGCAGGTGTTCGTGATTTACAGCGAAGACCACGGGGCGACGTGGCATCGGGGGGCAATGGTCCCCACCAAGGAGCCAGGCGACGAGAACCAATTGGTGGAGCTTGCCGACGGGCGGCTGCTGATGGACTTCCGCCAAGGGCGGGGTCCCCACCGCTGGCTGGCCGAGAGCACCGACCACGGCAAGAGTTGGTCGGCCCCCCGGCCGGGCGTTGCCGTTACGCCGGTGTGCTGTGCAATCGAGCGGTACTGGAGCCGGTCGGCCGGCGACCCCGCCGATGTGATCCTCTGGACGGGCCCCAAGGGGCCGGGGCGGATGAATCTGGTGGCCCGGCTAAGCTACGACGAAGGGCGGACCTTCGGCGACGAGCGCCTGATTGCCGCGGGCCATGCCGCCTACTCGGACCTTACGCTGCTGCCGGGCAAGGTGGTGGGAGTGCTTTGGGAGCGCGGGGTGGAGCAAGGCTATCAGTTCATCACGTTCACCCGGCTGGAGCCGAGCTTCGTGGCACCCAAGCCGCGGTAGCCTGGAGGTGGGGCAAGGGGCGCGGGGAGACGCTGCCGGCCAGATGTTCTCGGCGTAATCCGCTGGGCAATCTCCCGGCGAAATGTCAAATTGGCACGCGGTGCTGGCGGGCGTGGGGCCGGCGACTGTCAATTTTGCGCACTGGATAAGCGGCCGCCTGCGGCGCGGCCGCAACGTCGAGAGGCCTATTTGTAACTCATTTTTTGTCAATGAGTTACATCGATGGTTGTACCTGCATACCGCATCGCAGTAAGCCTATTTTGGCACGCTCTTTGCTAAGAAAACTTTTGGGTTTGCAGGAAACTGCCAAGCCCAAATCCTCACGCCGGCTGTGGCCGGTGTTCCAGAGGTTCGGGAATCGTCGGGAGGGGCAGCCGGGGCAGCGGATACCGGCGGCCGGCGTGATCCGATAAACGGTGGGATTTCCATGTCCTTTCGTCAACCGGATTAGAAAGGAGGTGGAACGATGGCACGAGCGTTAGTACCTTGGGACGTTCGCACGCCCCAATTGTTCGAACGGCTGCGTCGGGAGATGGACGAGCTGTTCGAGGATATTTTCGGCCGCGATGGCGGCACCGAATGGCTGCCCGCCTTCGCTCCTCGCACCAACATCGCCGAGACCGACACCCACTATGAGATCACGGTGGATTTGCCGGGCATGAAGCCTGAGGACTTCACCGTGGAACTCAAGGATGGGCAGTTGTGGATCTCCGGCGAGCGGAAGCAGGAGACGGAGGAGAAGGGCAAGACCTGGCACCGCGTGGAGCGGCAGTACGGCCAGTTCCGCCGGGTGTTCCCGCTGGGTTCGGAGGTCAACGCCGACCAGGTCCAGGCGGAATACAAGGACGGGGTACTGCGGATCACGGTGCCCAAGAGCGAGAGCGTGCGTCCGAGGCGCATCGAGGTGAAAGTGTAACCCTGCGTAAAAGGGTGTTTCCCGTCCGTGGGCCGCCTGGCGCCGGGCGGGGGATACCCGATCGGGCGTCAGGCAGCACGCTTGGGCTTGGAGCCATCGCACGGGAAGCGATGGCGGCCGGCGTCGCCCGCCTAGCGGAGGGATCCGCGGAACACGGCCGTGGGGCCGCCGCTCCATGGCCTCCAGCGGCGGGGCTTGTCGTGCACAGGTTGTGCGGGATAAGCCCCGCCGCTGTGGTTTCTTGGGGTTGTTGCAGGCCATCCCGGCCCGCGTGGATTGCGCAAGCCTCCTATCCTGCCCATTCTCAAATGTGGCCTGCTCTCCTTCTTGAGTGTTGTCCGCTGGGGCCATTATAATCGCGGGAGCGTTTGGATGGTGCTGGGTAATCTACGCAGGCCTAAACAGGGAGGAAACCATGAGCGCCCCGCCTTCGGTCTCCTGTGTGGCGCAGATCGGCGAGATGGCCGGCGTGGTCTGGCGGACCCTCAATGCCAACGGGGCGATGAGCCTCACCAAGTTGGTCAAGTCGGTGGGCCAGCCGCGGGATGGCTTGCCCGCGAGGACAAAGTGTGGATCGAGGACCAGGGCCGCAGCCGGATCATCTCGCTTCGTGAGTGAAGGGTCCGGCTCCCCGTTTGCGTAGCGCCGGCAGGGTCCGAGCGCACGGCGAGCCGAGACAACCTCGCTGCCGGATTGCCGACCCCTAGGGCGGGCTTGCCGCGTTGCCGCCTACGGCTTCGGCGCCGCGGGAGCGGGTTGGGAGCTAGCGGCCGGGCCGCCGGTGGCTTTGGGCTTCGCCGGGCGGCGGGAGT
>JBBIQF010000641.1:0-3297 GCA_037442445.1 Planctomycetaceae bacterium | reverse complement strand
TGCTCCGCGGCCCGGACGGCAGCGAACTGAAGCGGCTGAGCCAGAACCTGTAGGCCAACGAGCGGGCAAGTGCATCCCGGCAGGGGATCGCGAATGACGAATGTCGAAAGTCAAATGTCGAATGACCAAGCACCAATGACCAAGTACCAATGACCAAGTACCAATGACCAAGTACCAATGACCAAGCCGGCGTGCGTGCCCGGACCGCCGAGATGAACCCGGTGGTTCGTTCTTGCTTACTCCGTACTCCCCGCTCCCTGTCCCGGCTCCGTGCTCCCTGTCCCGGCTGGCCGCTCCCTTGTGGTCGCGGCTCGGTAGCGTTGGGCGGCGCGGTCATTGGTCATTGGTGCTTGGTCATTCGACATTTGGCTTTCGGCATTCGCCATTAGCCGGCTGCCCCGTGCGTGCCAAGCACGCACCCTACTTCCGCGGTGCTCTTCACCAGGCTGCAAGAAAGGGGTAGGCTGCCCCCGTTGTGCCGGTTGATCGGCGTTAACGCCTTGAACGGACAGGTAGGAGCATCGCAGCATGGCCATACAAGGGGACGGGCAAGCACGGGGTATCATCATGGCCGGGGCGCCGGTCGCCAACGCAGCCGTGTATCACCGGGTACGGTTCGCGGTTCTGGATACGGTGGTGTACCTGGAGGTGCCGGCCGGTGGCGGCGTGCGGCGGGTGCTGATCCTTCGGGACATCGAGCTGGAGCGAGCCCGGCAGCAGGCGCGGGTGGATGTGGTGTATTGCCCTTCGGAGCTGGTGCCGAAAGAGGAGCTTTCGGGGGACCGGGAGATCGCCAATGCGCAGGCCGCGGCCGAGTGCTTCCGCCGCCATGGGGTGCGGCGGGTGGTGGGCGATCGGACGCTGCCCCTGGTGTACGTCGATGTGCTGTCGCGTGCGGGACTGGCCGTGGAGTGCGATCTGGAGTTGGGAGTCGCCCAGCGCCGCGCCAAAGATGCCGAGGAGATCGCCCACCTCCGCGAGGCTCAGCGGGTTACCGAGGAGGTGATGGAGCGGGCGTGCCGGTTGATTGCGCGGGCATCGGCAGGCCCCGACGGCGTGCTTCGGCACGAGGGCGAGGTGCTCACCGCCGAGAGGGTGCGGGCGATGATCGACCACTGGCTGGTGGACTACGGCTATTCGAACCCGCCGGCCATCGTGGCCTGTGGACCTATTGGCGCGGACTGCCACGCACTTGGGACGGGCGAACTTCGCACGGGCCAGCCTGTGATTGTGGACATTTTCCCGCGCAATCGGGCGAGCCTGTACCATGGCGACTGCACCCGCACGGTGGTCCACGGCGATGCGCCCGACGAAGTGCTGCGCATGCACCGTGCGGTGTGCGAGGCGAAGCGGGCGGCCATGCAGGCTGTGCGGGCCGGGGTTACGGGGCAGGAGGTCCACGAGGCGGCGTGCCAGGCCCTCCGGGCGGCGGGTTTTGCAACGGGGCCTTTGCCGGATGACAATCCGTCGTTCTGCTCGATGACGCACGGCACAGGCCACGGGGTGGGGCTGGAAGTGCACGAGGCCCCCCTGTTGGACCGCAAAGGGCCGCCGCTAGTCGTGGGCGATGTGGTGACGATCGAGCCGGGGCTGTACCGCAAGGACCTGGGGGGCGTGCGGGTGGAAGACATGGTGGCGGTAACGGCCGAGGGGGCGATCAATTTGAATCGGCTGCCCGAAACGCTCGATTGGCGCTAGAGGGAGAACGGCCGACCGGGCACTTTGGAACGGCTAGGAGGCCGTTGCGTGGCCAGGCGGGCCGGCTGCCTGCGCTTCGCGGCGTGCGAGACGAGGCCATTTGGCGGTTTGGGGGAAAAGGCGCTCGGCCAAGTCCCGTGCAGGGTGCCCGTCTTCCAGGGACGCGCCCGGTGGGCGCGACAGGGCGCGGGTATGCAGCGCGACTCCTGTGTCTTTACAGATTGCGGGCCAAGCGGTTCAATAAGACGGCCGGAAGGCCGAAACCGGGCCGTTGGCCGGTGCCCGGCCGCACGAGCGGCGGGATCCGTGCCGCCAGGCCGGCCCAGGGGCTGGCATCGGCCATGCCGGGCGGTTACGATAGTCGGCTTTACGGTCCACTGGCAACTGGTATCGACGGGAGGGTTCCATGCCCGAAATTGCGGAACTGTACGACGCCATTGTCACCGGCAACGCCAAGAAGGCCGAGGAAATCACCAAGGCCGCTCTGGAAGCGAACGTGGATCCTTCCGAGCTGTTGAGCAAGTACATGATTCCCGCCATGGATGAGGTGGGCAAGCGGTTCGAGTGCAACGAGTATTTCGTGCCGGAATTGCTGATTGCCGCTCGGGCCATGAAGACCGCCCTGGCACTGTTGACCCCCAAACTGGCGTCGTCGGGGGCCAAGGCCGCCGGCCGGGTAGTCATCGGTACCGTCCAGGGGGACCTGCACGATATTGGCAAGAACCTTGTCGCCTCGATGCTGGAGGGAGCGGGCTTCAAAGTCGTGGACTTGGGCGTGGATGTGCCGCCGCAGAAGTTCGTCGAGGCCGCCAAGGAGCAGGAGGGGTCGATCGTGGCCATGTCGGCGCTGCTGACCACCACCATGGTCCAGATGCGCAACGTCATCCAGGCGCTGAAAGAAGCCGGCCTGCGCGACAAGACCAAAGTGATGATCGGCGGGGCACCGATTACCCAACAGTACTGCGACGAGATCGGAGCCGACGGCTACGGCGACAATGCCACAAGTGCCGTAGCCCTGGCTCGGCGATTGGTGGGGGCCGCCTGAGGGCCCGAAGGGGTGGCTGGGCGTCGCCGCATTGAGGCTGGCCCCTGGCCGGCGGAAGTTTTCTGTGCTGGTAGCGGTGCCGTTTTGCGGCGCTGGCCGCAGTGGCCGGCCTCCACGCCACGGGGCAAGTAACTGTACATTGACCGTTTGTTTTTTTGCGACGGGATGATGTCCCCGGGGATGGGCTAACCGTGAGCGTTCCTTTTCGACAGGCACTGACCAGCGGGCGCTTCGTTTACGGGGCCGAAGTGGTTACGACGCGGGGCTTCAGCCCGCCAGGGTCTAGCAGCCAGGTTCAGGAGTTGGCCGCGGCCCTCTTGGCCGATCCCCGCATCGCCTGGGTTTCGATTACGGATAATCCGGGGGGTGCCCCCATGCTTCCGCCCGACTGGCTGGGTCGGCTTTTGGGCGACCAGCGCCAGCGGGTGGTGATCCACATGACATGCAAGGATGCCAACCGCAACGGGTTGGAGGCCGCGGCGTGGCGCTATGCGGCCGAGGGGTTCGAAAACATCCTTGCCCTGACGGGGGATTACCCGACGACAGGCTTCGGG
>JBBIQF010000640.1:0-3318 GCA_037442445.1 Planctomycetaceae bacterium | reverse complement strand
ACCCCGCGGCCACCCCTAGGCTAGCGCCACTGACGAATCCTGTCAAGTACCCCCAAAGGGGTTTTTCATATTTGTGCGATGGAATAAGAGACATACAGCGGCCAATGCAGATGCGCAGTCGCCGTAAATCGCTATGTCCCAATGCTTTGCGATTGATTCAGCGGCGACGCGAGAGCCGCGCTTCCCCAGTGGAATGCCCGGTGAAGGTCTCGGTTTGCCAACGCCCAGCGCGCTACTGCGAAGCCTGTCGAGGGGCCTACCGTTGCCATTCGCAGCCTAGGCCACCCCCGACCGGCCCCGCGGTTCGAAGAGCACCGCCTGGGCACACGCCGGAGGCCCCGTGGCGGCCGGAAATCGGCGGCGATACAATGCCCGCAACATGCACGGGCTGCCGCTTGCGGGGCGGCCTGCGTTCACAGTGCTTGTCGCCCAAAGGCCAGCGGTGCCGAGGCGCGGGAGGAACGAACCATGCCCATCGCACGCAGACTGGTGGCCGCCCTTGCGGCCTTGGTGTTGGGATTGCCGGCGTCCGGCGGCCTCATGCCGGCTCGGGCGGCGGAACCCCCGCAGCGCCCCAATATCATCTTCATCTTGGCCGACGACCTGGGCTACACCGATCTGGGCTGCTACGGAAGCACGTATTATCAAACCCCCCATATCGACCGCATGGCGGCCGAGGGCTTGCGATTCACAAGCGGCTATACTTGCGGCCCGAACTGCCAGCCCACGCGCGCCGCCTTGATGTCCGGCCAATACGGCCCGCGCACCGGGGTGTACACGGTGGGGAGCATCGAGCGGTTCCCCTGGCGCACCCGGCCCCTCCGGCCCGTGGACAACGTCGAAAAACTCCCGCTCGACAAACTCACGCTTGGCCAGGTCCTAAAACAATGCGGTTACAAGACCGCGCTTTTCGGGAAGTGGTACCTCGGGCAGCAAGGGCCGTATCACCCCGCAGCCCGCGGGTTCGACGAGGCCATCACCTCGATGGGAAAGCACTTCGGCTTCAGCACCCAGCCCCCGGTGAAGTACCCCGAGGGCACCTACCTGGCCGACTTCCTCACCGACAAGGCGATTGACTTCATCGAGCGGCACCGAGAGGGGCCGTTTTTCCTTTGCCTCCATCACTTTGCCGTGCACGTGCCGCTGGAGGCCAAGGAGGATTGGATTCGGCGGTTCGAGAATCGCCCGGCCGCCGGAGGCCACAGCAATCCCGTGTACGCCGCCATGATCGCCAGCCTGGACGAAAGCGTAGGCCGGGTTCTGGAAGTGCTGCGCAAATTGGACCTGGACCGCAAGACGCTCGTCATCTTCACCAGCGATAATGGGGGCGTGGGCGGCTATGAGCGCCTGGGGATCGCCGCCGGCAGCATCACCGACAACGCTCCGCTGCGGGGCGGAAAAGGAATGCTGTACGAAGGGGGCATTCGCGTGCCTTACATCTTTCGCTGGCCTGGGCAAATCCCGCCCGGCCGGCAATGCGATTTCCCCATCACCAGCGTGGACCTCATGCCGACCTTGCTGGCCTTGGCCGGTGGCCAGGCGCCGGCCGGCTATCCCCTGGATGGCATCAGCTATACGGAACTCTTGTTTTCCGGCGGCCAAGGGTCCCTCCCCGAACGGCCGATCTTCTGGCATTTTCCCGGCTACTTGGGGGCGGGGCGGGGCACGTGGCGCACCACCCCCGCGGGAGCCATCCGTTTGGGCGATTGGAAGTTGATCGAGTTCTTCGAGGACGGCCGCCTGGAACTCTACGACCTCCGCAACGACATCGGCGAGAAGGAGAACCTGGCCGCCAAGTTTCCCGATCGGGCGGCCCAGTTGCACGAGAAGCTCAAGGCATGGCGCAAGGCCGTGGGCGCGCTCATACCGGCGCCCCACACGCCGGAGCCGAAGGCCGCCAAACGGACGACTGGCCGAACCCGTCCGGCCCGGAAGCAGTGACTTCGTTCCCTGTGGCCGGGACCGGGCCGCGGTGGGGCTGGCCCTGCGTGCTCCCGCAGCGATAGCCAGCCCCGTGTGGCCCCCCGCGGGCGCCCTCTTGCCGGGCCGCCGGCTGCCGGCGCCGAGCGTTTGGCCGAAGTTGCCAGAAACGAGCTACGTCCCCGTTTCGAATGCGTAAGACTTTCGGGAGGGCAAGCGTGATGCTCCGCTACCTATTGTCTGCGTGTCTGTGCGTCCCGGCGGCGCTCGGGGCTACGGCCGAGCCCGCGGACCGGCTCCCCCAGCCCGATTACGAATCCCGGCCGGGCGACCCACCATGGCTGGCCCGCGCCGTCCAGTTCCACGGCCACCTCGGTCCGTGGGTGGTTGCCGGCGCGAGGTTCGGCATGGCGGGCCTTCGGGCCGTGGGCGCCAAAGGCTACTTCGACATCGAAGTGACTTGCGAAGGCCCATTCGCCCAACCCCCTCGAGCGTGTTTCCTCGACGGGCTGCAAGTCGCCACGGGGGCGACCCTGGGCAAACGGGCCCTCCACTGGGTCCAGGCCGAGCGGATAACCGTGCGTTTTAGAAACACCAAGACAGGCCGCACCGCCACCCTTCGCCCGGCCCCAGCGCTAGTGGGCCTGCTGGGCTCGCTCAAGATGGAACGCCTGGACGCCGCCAAGCCCGCCACGGGACAGAAAGCTGCCCATGGGGAATTGGAGTCCGTGGCGAGGCGAATCGCATCCATGCCCGAGCAAGACGTTGTCACCACAGAAACGGGGACGTAGTTTGTTTGCGCGCGGTTTGGGCACCGTAGCTCAGGCACACCGCGCCTGCGAAGCGCCGGCCGGCGGCCGAGGCGCCGGTGCTGCGACGCCGCCAGCCTTACAGGCTGGGGACGCCCCCGCCCCGGCGGCGCGGCGTGATCGACCCCGTTGACAGCCGGAGGAAGCACTTCCTTCAATGGCCGGCGAGAAAGCTGCTTGGCACGGCGGCGAACCGCCCAATACCAGCCAGCCGCGGACGTGACCGTAATCCAGAACCTGGCCTTGGATACTTTAGGCCGGCGGGCGGCCCAGGCGGAGCCGCCGGTTGATGCCCGTTTGGTCTTGCTCTTTTTCGCCCCCCGCCTGCGCGATGCAGGCGGCGGCCTTCCGCACAAGGTGCTCTGCCGGCAAGCCGCGGCTACGGCCCGCCGGTGGCCGAAACGGCCAGAATCGAGCTACGTCCCCGTTTCGAGGATCCCATGAGAATCAAGTACTTTTGTTGGCTGCTGGCGGCAACAGCAATCGGCGCAACGAACGCAGCCGCGGCAGATAGCAGCGGCCGCGTTACAGCCCACTCCGAAGGTTTGCATGGCTACATCAGCTTCGGCCACGAGAAGCACCCGCCCGG
>JBBIQF010000639.1:0-3319 GCA_037442445.1 Planctomycetaceae bacterium | reverse complement strand
TGGCACCTCGATGTCGGCTCATCGCATCCTGGGGGTGGAGAAGCTCCCAAGGGTTCGGCTGTTCGCCGATGAAAGCGGTACGTGAGCTGGGTTCAGACCGTCGTGAGACAGGTCGGTCCCTATCTGCTGTGGGCGCACGAAACCTGAGGAGGTTCTTCTTTAGTACGAGAGGATTTAGAAGGACGCACCTCTGGTGTTCCAGTTGTCGCGCTAGCGGCACGGCTGGATAGCTATGTGCGGAAAGGATAAACGCTGAAAGCATATAAGCGTGAAGCCCTCTCCAAGATGAGGTTTCGTAAGAGCGCAAGCTCGAGAGCCCCCTGGAAGACCACCAGGTCGATAGGCCGGATGTGTACGTGCAGCAATGCACTCAGCTAACCGGTACTAACGGGCGAAAGCTTGGCCACATGTTTCCGATGCTCCGCACTCTCCCCGCGACCGGCGGCCCCCAAAGCCGCCACCCGCCCTCGGAGCGCCCTCAAGCCCAACCGCCAAAGACCCAAGCGCCGGCTTCCCCCAACGAAGCCGCCGCTTCTTTCCGGTGGCGATTCCGGAAAGGCCACACCCGTTCCCATCCCGAACACGGTAGTTAAGCTTTCCGGGCCGATGGTAGTACCAAAAGTGCGAGAGTAGGTGCTGCCGGATCTCTTACACCGCGAGCCTTCGGACCCTCCCGGCCCGAAGGCTCGCACTCTTTCTTGCCACCGGCTTCCCCCGTTGCCCGGCGCCGGTTGCTTCGGCCCGGCTACCGCCTTATCATGGCACCGCCGCGGCGAATGCCGCGGGCCAACACGCCCCCGCCCCCATCTTTTGGGAGGAACCCCAATGCCGCGATCCCTGGCCTTGCTTGCGATCCTGGCCGTACCCCTGCTCGCCCGGCCATGCTGCCCGGCCGAGGCCTTCCAGCGCGCCGAGCTGCGCGACGTGCAGCTTGCCGGCCTCTTGGGCCGGCGGATCGAGCTGACCGTCCAAAACAACCTGTTGCGCCTGGACATCGACCGCGATTTCCTCCGCCCTTTCCGCGAAAAGAAGGCCCCCGACGGCTTCGTGGGCCTGGGAATGCTGATCGACGCCACCGTCCGATTCGCCGCCAACTCGCCGGATCCGCGCGTACTGGAACTGAAAAAACGCCTGGTCCGCGAGGCCCTCCAGGCCCAGCAATCCGACGGATACCTGGGCATGCTGGTCCCTGCCGGTCGTATGTGGCGGCTGTGGGACATCCACGAGATGGGCTACCTGGTGTACGGCCTGGCCACCGACTACCAGTTCTTCGGCGAAAAGGCCTCGCTCGACGCCGCTCGCAGGCTGGCCGACTATATCCTCCGCCGCTGGCCCGAACGGCCAGATTGGGATGCCGGCGGCCTGACCGTCCACATGGCCGTCACCGGCCTGGAGCGGACCATGCTCGTCCTTTCCGACGTGACCGGCGACCTCAAATACCGCGATTTCTGCCTCCAGCAGCGGCAACTGGACCGGTGGGACATGCCGATCGTCATCGGCCGGTGGGGCAAGATCGAAGGCCACGCCTACGCCTATTTTGCCCACGCGCTTGCCCAGTTGCACCTCTACCGCAGCCGGCCGGACGCCAGGCTCCTCCAGACCTCGCACCGGGCAGTCGATTTCCTGCTGCGGGGCGATGGATTGGTCATCACAGGCTCGTGCGGAGACCACGAGTGCTGGCACGACACCCAGGCCGGCACCACCAATCTGGCCGAGACCTGCGCGACCGCTTACCTCATCCGGCTGATGGACGACCTCTTGTGCCTGGAAGGCGACGCGCGTTACGGAGACATCATGGAGCGGGCGATTTACAATGCCCTGTTCGCTGCGCAGTCGCCCGACGGCCGGCGGATCCGCTATTACACCCCCTTCGACGGCCCCCGCCAGTACTTTCCGCAAGACTCCTATTGCTGCCCCAACAATTTTCGCCGCATCATCGCGGAACTGCCCGGACTGGTCTACTACCGGGCCAATCGTGGCGGCATCCTAGTGAACCTCTACACCGCCTCCCAGGCGAAGCTGACCACCTCGGGCGGGCAGACGCTTATCCGCCAAGAGACCGATTACCCCAACACCGGCCGCGTGAGCATCCACGTGCAGCCGGCCACCCCCGCCAGGTTCGCCATCCACCTGCGCATCCCCGGCTGGTGCGCGGGGGCCAAGGTATCGGTCAACGGGCAGCCGGTCGAGGTCCCCGAGGCGCTTCGCCGGCCAACCGGCCGGCCCCGCAGCTTCCTGGCCATCTCCCGCACGTGGCAGCCGGGCGACCGCATCGAGCTGGAATTCCCCATGCCGTGGCGGTGGGTCAAGGGGCGCAAGGCCCAGTCCGGGCGCGTGGCCCTGATGCGCGGGCCGGTGGTCTTCTGCCTGAACCGGGCCCGCCATAAGGAGTTGGAAAAGATCGAACCGCGCATGCTTACCATCGCGCCCGAGACCCTCGAAGGCCCGCTTCCCGATGCCTCGGTGCGGCCCGAGGGGCTCTCGGCCAAAGTCCGGGCGTGGAAACCCGGGGCCTGGTATCCCCATGCCAAGCCCGAGCTGGAGCTCGTACTGACCGAGTACCCCGACCCCGCCGGCGAGGCCGTCTACTGGCATGTGCCCAACCCGCATGCGGCGGAGTTCGTCGAAGACGAACTCCATGAACCCTGAGAAACGGGGACATACCCCGTTTCCGGCGCCGCCGCTGTCACGCGCTGTCCGAGCGGTCTCGATCGTGCCGCGACTCCAGCTCATCGCGCAGCACCAGCACTTCCGGCGGGGCCTCGATGCCCAGGCGCACGCGATCCCGTCCCACCCGGACCACCGTGATCACGATCGAGTCGCCGACCCGAATGCGCTCTCGTTCCCTCCGGGACAGGACAAGCATACGATGGTCTCCTCGATGGCAGGCGATTCCGGTCCGGGTGGGGCAGGCGGGGGACCGGGGCGGGCGGGTTAGGCGGCAGAGCGGTCCAGGCGCAAGGGGGTCATCAACTGGGTCGTCAGGAACCGCTCGCCGCTGGCGTCATAGAACAGCACCTGGTTGCGATCCGTTTCCCAAATCGCCGTGAACTTCACCGCGCGCGGGCCGTGAAGGCAGAAGTAGATCCCGCACGGCCGGCTGCCGCGGCGAAGCACGCTCTCGGTCATTCGGAACGCCTCCGGTTGCAGCTCCTGGTGCTGGCACAAGGTCTCGTTGACGAACGCGCGAAGCTCATCCAGACTCCTAATCTGCCGAAAGCGTGTCGTCATCTGGGGTGAATACTCCTAGTGGGCAAATCAAAACGCGGCAAAGCCGCATCCGCTTTCGAGCAACGATCCACTGCCGACAGATAAAGCT
>JBBIQF010000638.1:0-3328 GCA_037442445.1 Planctomycetaceae bacterium | reverse complement strand
GACGACTTAGTTCGGCCCGGCGCCGTGGCGCGGGTGGTCGAAGCCTTGCAGGCCCATGCCGACTTGGATGCGTTTTACGTGAACTTCCGCACCGCGCGCTTCGATGCACATTGGCCCGAGCGCGCAGCAGGCGGCTACGATGGCCGCTTCGATAGGGTGGCCAACTCTGACTGCCGCAACCGGCGCGTGGCCCGATGGGAAGAACTGCTTTCGGCCGACAGCTCCTTCGGCACGCAGTTGTACGCGCACATCCTTCGCCGGCACATCTGGCAAGGGCTTGCCGACCACGGGGCCATCGGGCAGCCGTATTCTTCCTTCCGGTGGACCTGGCCGCATACGTACATGGCGGCCAAGGCGATGTTCGGCCGGCCGGCGTATTACCTGGGCCAGCCGGTGCTGACGATTTTCAACCGCTCGGTGGAGTGGTCGCGCCACCTGCCGCGGATGATGCTCCAGTACTTGCCGGAGCTGATTGCGTTTTACCGCAGCCTGGGACTGCCAAGCGACCGTACCCGCCAGTTCCTCCGGGCGGCGGATGCGTTGGGCGCGGCCACGCTCCAGCAACTCCTGCGGGGCGAGATCGCCGCGCCGGAGATGACCATCTGGCGCTACCTGGCCGAGGGTTGGTACCAGCCGCGGACCTGGCGGTTGCTGGCCCGGGCGCTGGCGGGACTGGCCGCCCAGCGCTGCGGCCGGCGACGCCCGGCCGGACCGACCTTCCTACCCATAAACGCCAATCCCACAGCCGGCCGTGGCAAGGACCAAGGCCCGGCCGACGCGCAGCTCGCCCCGCTGGAAGGGCCCGGCGCACCGGGGGGGCCGGCTCCGCGGCCGCTGCGCGTGTGCTTTGTGGCCCCAGGGGCCTATCCCCTTTTCGATCCAGCGGTCCGGCAGCCCATCGGCGGGATGGAGACCCGCTCGGTGCTTTTTGCCCGCGAGTTGGCCAAGCGCCCGGGGTTCGATGTGCATTTTCTGGTTACCGATTTCGGCCAGCCGGCCGTGCAACGGCTCGATGGCGTTACCGTGCGCATCGACCCCACGGAGCGCCGGTTCCACGAGTACTGCCAGTCGCTGGTGGCCCGCCAAAGGTGGCACGCCTGCCAGGTGCGGGAGTGCCTGCCGCGGGTGCCGCATTTCCCTTGGTTCCGCGTCGCCCGGCTGAGGCCCGATGTGCTGTGGCATGCTGCGGCGGTGGGCGCGTGGATGATCCGCTTCCGCTACTTCCCGCCCGAGCGCTACCGATTCGACCGCGTGGGGCTCACCGACCCCCGCGACGTATTCGGCGAGATCGCCGCCGATGTGTGCATCGGCTTCGGCACCAGCCACGTCACCGCCCAGATGGTCGCCTCGTGCAAGAAGTTCGGCCAGACCAGCGTGCTGTTCTTGGCTTCGGACCTCAATCTGTCCGAGCAGTATCGGCCCGGTTCGACGGAAAAGGACGCCGAGGGCGAAGTCGCCGGCGTATGCTATTACGCCCTGGCCGAGGCCGATTACATCCTGGTCCAGACCGAGCACCAGCGGCGGCTGCTCAAAGAGCGGTTCGGGCGCGAGGGGGTGGTGATCCGCAATCCGCTGTGCATGGACGATGCCTGGGACGGCCAGAACGACCGCCACAACCGCGATTGCGTGCTGTGGGTCGGCCGGGCCGACCGCCATTGCAAACAACCCCACCTGTGCGTCGAACTGGCCCGGCGATTTCCCCAATGGCCGTTCGTGATGGTCATGAACCCCCGGCATCCCGAGGTGTTCGACAGAATCCAGCGGTCGCTTCCGCCGAACGTGCAACTCATCGAGCGTGTGCCGGCGGCCGAGATGCCCGCCTGGTACCGCCGGGCACGGGTGTTCGTCAACACCTCGAGCTTCGAGGGGGTTCCCAATACCATTCTCCAGGCCGGCAAGTACGGATCGCCGGTCGTTTCGCTTCTGGTAGATCCGGACGGCATGTTCAGCCGACACGGCTGCGGGCTGGTGGCCGGCGGCGACTTCGACCGGCTGGCCGAACAACTCCAAACGCTCTGGTTGCAGGACCAGCAGGCGCTGGCCCTTGCCCGGCGAATGATGGAATACTTGCATTCCCGCCACGAAGCCGCTGGCCGCGTGGCGGAACTGGAAGCGTTTGTTCGCGGCCTGTTGCAAGAGGGCGCGGGTAATGTAGGCGGCCTGGACGGCACAACCCAAGAACGCTGCAATCGGCTACCGCCCCCAACCGCCCCTCCGGAGCTTGCGTTGCGACGAGCAGGATGACAGTTACACGAGGCCAGCGTGCATGGCCGCTCACAGAGATCCCAAATTACGGAGGAACATCGCATGGCAACCCAGTCGGCAGTCACTGAGCGGATCACGTTTTCGTTCGGCCAAAACTGGAAGTCCTTCTTGAAGGAGGCCTCGCAGGAGGCATTCCGCCTGGCCGATCAGGATATCCGCCAGTGGCTCGGCGCCGGGGGAGCGGCCGGGCTGCGGGTGCTGGATATCGGCTGCGGCTCCGGAATCCATTCCTTGTGTTTCTTCGCGCAAGGGGCAGCGGAGGTCGTCTCGTTCGACGTGGACCCCCATAGCGTCCAAGCCACGCGGAGCCTCTGGCACCAGGCCGGAGAGCCCGCTCGATGGCGGGTCTTGCAGGGTTCGGTGCTGGACCGCGCGTTCCTGAGCTCCATGGGAAACAGCGCTTTCGACCTGGTGTACGCTTGGGGCGTGCTCCATCACACCGGCGCCCTGTGGCAGGCGATGGCGAACACGTGCGACCTGGTGGCCCCCGGAGGCCGGCTGTGGTTGGCGATCTACGTCAAGACACCTGCTTACCCCCAACAACTGGCCCTCAAACAGCGCTACAACCGCGCCACCTGGCTCGGCAAAAAGTACATGGTGTGGCGATGGATTGCTGGCCTGATGTGGGAGCGTTTGCGGAATGGCCAGAACCCCTTCGCCTGGAACCAGCGCCGGTACCGCGGGATGGATGTCTACCATGACATCATCGATTGGCTGGGGGGACTGCCCTACGAGGTCGCTAGCGAAGAAGAGGTGGTGGGGTTCTGCACCGAGCGAGGATTCCGCCCACTGAGGGTCGATACGGGCCAGGCGAATAACATGTACGTCTTCGAACGGTCATCCTGAGTGCGGGTTTCATGGAGCCTGCGCGATGTGCGGCATTGCGGGGTTATTGCATACCGATGGGCGGCCGGTGCCGCAAGCGGTACTGCGGCCGATGACCGAGGCCCTTTCGCACCGCGGGCCGGATGGCCAGGGGATCCAGTGCCTGGGGCCTGCCGGCCTGGGTCACCGCCGCCTGGCCATCATCGACTTGGAGGGCGGCCGGCAGCCGCTGGCCAAC
>JBBIQF010000637.1:0-3328 GCA_037442445.1 Planctomycetaceae bacterium | reverse complement strand
AATGTCGAATGGCCAAGTACCTGGCGTTGTGGCCGTGTGCCGAGATCATGAGCGGGGTGGCGTTCAGAGCATCGCAGGCCCCTGGAGGGCCACATGCTCCTGGAGGGCCACGCTCCGTCGTGGCCGGGGCGTTACGTGTTGGCCCAGGGATATGATTGTAAACGCCGGACGCGACGGAGCGCGTCCCTCCAGACCGGCCCTACCGCCGCCTGCCACGTGCCTTGCGCTGGACTAAGCTATAGCTTTTCGTGGTGGGGCTTGATTGGCGCGACAGGGGGTGTACTGCCATCTGGTGGTTTTATAGTACCCGATAATTGGGGAAACGGAGCGAGCCCATATGTCTGCCGAGGCCTTCCTGGCGGCCCTTCACGAAGGTGTGCTCATCTTCGACGGGGCGATGGGGACCGAAATCTATCGGCACCACGTCTTTACGAACCGCTGTTTCGACGAGCTGTCGATATCCGAGCCCAAGCTCATTCGCGGGATTCATCAAGACTACTGCCAAGCGGGGGCCGACGTGCTGACGACCAACACGTTCGGGGCCAACCGGGTGGCTTTGGGGCGGTTCGGCCTGGCCGAGCGCCTGGCCGACATCAACCGCGCCGGTGCCCGGCTGGCCCGCTCGGTGGCCGACGAAGCCGGGCGGTTGGTGTTCGTGGCCGGTTCCATCGGCCCCATGCCGCAGCAGCCGCAGTTCGAGGACCAGATCGAGCCGATGCTGGTCGAGCAGATTCAGGCGCTGCTTGAGGGCGGGGCGGATTTCATACTGTTCGAGACGCAGCCGTCGCGCAAGGCCATCGAGCAGTGCGCCCGGGCGATGCGGCACATGCCTGAGGTGCCGTACGTGCTGTCGTGCGCGCTGGTGGACCATGGCGAGACGGCCTCGGGCGAGTCGGTCGAGCGGATGTTGGCCCCTTTGCCGGAGGACTGTCCCCAGCCGGCGGCCTGGGGCATGAATTGCGGTACCGGGCCGGACGGTTTGCTTGGGCCGGTCGAGACTGCGGTGCGGCGGGTCCGCCACCTGATCGTGCAGCCCAATGCGGGGGTGCCCAAAGAGGTCGAGAACCGCCGCATCTACTACTGCTCGCCCGAGTATCTGGCCGAGTATGCCAAGCGCTACGTCAGCCTGGGGGCGATTGGCGTGGGGGGCTGCTGCGGGACGACGCCGGAGCACATCCGCGAGGTGGCCAAGGCGGTCAAGCCCCTCCAGAAGGCGCGGGTGCACAAGGTTCTGCTCGAACCGGCCCCGGCGGTCGAAGAGAAGCCCGAGGTGCCCTTTGCCGAGCGATCGCGCCTGGCGTGGAAGCTGGCGCACCGCCAGTGGGTTACGACGGTGGAGCTGGTGCCGCCGCGGGGCTACGACCTCAGCGATACCATCGCCAAAAGCAAGCTGCTGCACCGCCACGGGGTGGACGCCATCAACGTGCCGGACGGGCCCCGGGCCAGTTCCCGCATCTCGCCGCTGGTGGCCGCCTACCGCATCCAGCAGGAAGCGATGATCGAGGTGATCCTCCACTTCTGCTGCCGCGACCGGAACCTCATCGGCATGCAGGCCGACCTATTGGCCTGCGCCGCCTGCGAGGTCCGCAACATCCTGTTCATCACGGGCGATCCGCCCAAGCTGGGCAACTACCCGGCCGCCACCGGGGTTTTCGATACCGATTCGATCGGCATGGTGGCCGTGCAGCGGCGGCTCAACCGGGGCATCGACCTGGGGGGGCAGCCCATCGATCCGCCGACGGCGGCGGCCATTGGGGTGGGCCTCGACCCCACGGCGCTGGACCAGGATCGCGAGGTCGATCGCTTCCGGCAGAAGGTCGAGGCCGGGGCCGAGTTCGCCATCACCCAGCCCGTCTTCGACCCCGAGGCCCTGCTGCGGTTCCTCGATCGCGTCGAGCGCTTTGCCATCCCCATCGTGGCCGGCGTCTGGCCGCTGGTGAGCTACCGCAATGCCTCGTTCATGAAAAACGAAGTGCCGGGGGTGGTCATTCCCGACACGGTGATGGAGCGGATGGCGGCGGCCACCAGCCGCGACGACCAGCTCAAGGTGGGCATCGAGATCGCCCGGGATTCGGTCGAGCGGATCCGGGACCGGGTGGCGGGCATCCAGGTCAGTGCCCCGCTGGGCAAGGTGGCCATCGCCCTGGCGGTGCTCGAATAGAGAGCCCATCGAGGCGCGGGGTCCCCGAGGCGGATTCCAAGCACCGCATCGCGGCGCCCGGCGGCGGTGGGGGGTTTGCTATAATACCGCCGGGCTTCCGTGGAGGGACATGCGATGCAGTATCGGCGATGGCTACTGGCGCTGATGGTGGCGTGCGGGCTGGCGGTGGCGGCCAAGGGAGATCAGCTCTGGCGGCCGCGGCATGTGGAGGCGTTCTTCGTCGAACCCGATCGCCCTGCACGCCTGGAATGGACCATCGCCGGTGCGGCCGACCATAAGCCGCGGGCCTTTGCCGTGCGGGATTATGCCGATCGGGTGGTCCGTACCGGCGAGGCGGCCGTCGGCCCCGAGGGGGCAAGCGCCACGGTCACATTGCCCCGGGGGTTTTACGAGTTGGAATTGGCCGATACGCACCAGCGGTTCGGGGTGGTGGCCCTGCCGGCGTGGCCGGGGCCGGCCGATCCGTTTTTTGCCGTGGATGGGGCCTTGTCGTGGCTGGTCAAGGAGGACGCGATTCGCCAGGGGCTGATCCGCTCGGCCGGGCGGAGCGGGATCGGCACGATCCGCGAGCGGCTCACTTGGGCGGCGGTGCATCCGGCGGCCGAGCGCTGGGATTGGGAAGGCCCTGTGCGGTTCGACACGCTCCGCCGCACGTATCGGCAGCACGGGGTGCAGGTATTGGAGATGGCCCACGACGCGCCGCCCTGGCTGGGGCGGGTGGGCAAGTACCCGGCCGACTTGGTCCGGGCGAGCGATTCGTGGCAGGCCATCGCCCGCCATTGGAAATCGAGCTGGGGGGCCGTGGAAGTCTGGAACGAGCCGGACATCTTCTTCGGCGACAATTTGCCGGCCGACCAGTATGTGGCCTTGGTGCGGGCGTTGGCTTTCGGCCTGCACGGCGAACTCCAGGGGCGGCCCCTGGTGGGCGGTGTGGTGGCCCATCACAATCCCGAGTTTCTCCGCACCGCCGCCGATAACGGACTGTTGGACGTGATCGATGCCTTCAGTTTCCACACGTATGATCGGGCCACGGAGATGGAGAAGCTCGTGGCCCGGTACCGCAAGTGGCTGGAAGGCGCGGGCTGGGCTCGCATGCCCCTCTGGATCACCGAGAGTGGCCGGCCTTGGAAGCGGGGTCCCGAGCGGCCGCCGGCCGACCAGGACGCG
>JBBIQF010000636.1:0-3355 GCA_037442445.1 Planctomycetaceae bacterium | reverse complement strand
CCAGGCAGAACCCTCGGCCACGCTGGCCGGGCCGGAGATGGCTATTTCTGGCGGCACATCGGTGATGGTCACGTCGGTAATGGCGGGAAGGCTGTACATGCCGTCGCTGTCGCGCACGCGGAGGCGGATGGTCTGCAAACTTGGGCCGTCGCGTCCGGCAGCGGAGAAGAAGGCTTGTTGCCCAAAGGTCTCGAACGTGCCATCGCCGTCCAGGTCCCACTCGTAGGCTACGAGGGTATCGCCGGGGTCGGGGTCGAAGGAGGCCGCGGCGTCCAGCCACAATGCGCCGTTTTCGGGCACCGTGGGGTTGGCGGGGGCGATGGCGGCTTGCGGGCGCTGTTTGACGACGATCTGGCCGTCGGTGATGGAAGCCGGCAGCGTGAGGAAATCGGTGGGGCCGGCCACGGTACTCTGCATCGCCAACGGCCATGTGCCCGAGAGGATGCCGGCGGTGCTGATCGTAACCGTGGCGATGATGCCGTCGGCTAGCACGGTCTGGCCGGGCGAGGTTTCGATGCGGGCAGCGGCCCATTGCGGCTGGATGGCCGTGTCGGTCTGGCCGGTATTCTTGCCCTCGAAGATGGTGCCGGCGGCCAGGTCCAAGGCGGCGAAGACGGGGCTGGGGGTCTGGCCGCTGCCGTCGCCAATCTGGATGCGGAAGTTCATGCCCTCCAGCGGCAGGCCGCCAGCGGTGCGGAGGGTGATCGTCTGGTTCGGCTCGTCGGCCACCAGCAGGTGGACGCCCACATCGATGGCTGGGGGCGGCACAACCGCCACGAGGTAATCTTCGACCTCGCCGTCCAGGGCCACCCCGGTTGGGGCGAGTCCGCCGGCCGAGCTGAAGCGGAAGCGGGCCGCGGTCTGCGATCCGGCGATAGCCGAGGCCGGCACGTCGAAACGCACTTCATTCGGCCCCGGTGCCAGCGGCAGGGCACGGGCGATGGATTCGCCGGGATCATCGAAGTCGCCGTCGCGGTTCCAGTCGATCCAGGCATCCAGCCGGCCCGAGGCGGAAGCCGTGACCACGGCCCTGGCCGCCTGCTGGCCCGGCACCAGCGGGGTCGCGAACACCACGCCGTCTTCGTCGTCGGTGCTGGTGGTGTCATCGCCATCGGCCATGGGGCTAGCCTGCCCGTCGGGCTCGGCATCGACCCCTGCGCCGAGATACATGCCCGGCACGAGCACGTGGTGCGGGCCGTCGTCGGCAAGCGACGTGGCATAGGGGGCGGGGGCATCGCCGAAGTCCAAATCCACTTGGGTCCACCGCCGGGTGACCAAGCCCCAGCCCGAGCCGTCCTGAAGCCAGCTTTCCCACACCAGGGCGAAGGTTTCGGCGGCAGCGGCCAGGGCGGGGTATTGTTGCGAATCGGCAACGGTGGTGTTGGCCCGCTCGGCACCGCCCTCGGGCGAGCCGTCCGGCCGATAGCGGCGGAAGTACACCCCATTGGCCGAACCATCCTGTTCCAGGCTTTGCCAGGCGAGTATCCAGGCGCCGTTGCGGAGCACGGCCAGTGCGGGCTCGTCCTGGTCGGAGAGCACGTAGGCGTTGGCCCGCACGTCGGCCACCGGAAAGCTCGCGGCCTGGCCCGCCGAAAGCACAAAGTTCTGGGCATCGAAGCGCTGGAAGTACACGCCCCGGTCGGGCGCCAGCCCGGTCCCCTCCTGCTCCTGGCCCAGGCTGTGCCAGGCGATGACCAGCGTGCCATCGTCGGCCAGGCCGATGCTCGGGGCGGCCTGCTCTGAAGGATTGCGGAGGTGGGCCAGCGTCTGCGTGCCGCGGCGATTGCCCGCCGCATCGAAGCGCTGGAAGTACACGCCGTAGTTGGCCGAGTCTTCTTCGGTGGCCGATTGCCAGGCGACGGCGAACTCGCCCGGCCCGTTCATGGCGATCGCCGGCCGGCTCTGCGGGCCGGGGGTGCCGGGATACGAGCCGGTTTCCGCGGCCACCGGACTACCCACCCGGTTGCCGGCGGCATCGAACCGCTGCACCATGACCTTGGGGGTGCTGCCCGAGCACCAGGCGATGGCGAACCGGCCGGCGTCATCCATGCCCACGGCCGGCTGGTCTTGGGTGCCGGCCGTGTTGGCGTGGGCCACCGTCTCGTCGCTGCGGGGATTGCCTTGGGCGTCGAACAAGCGGAAGTAGATGTCCCAGGTGCCCGACTGGTCGCTGGCCCAGGCCACCACAAAATCGCCCGTGGCTCGGTTCATGGCTACCGCGGCGGCCGTCTGGGTGCCCAACACGGTGGTGTTAGCGCGGGTCTCGGGGCCCTGGGGCGAGCCATCGGCAGCCAAGCGCTGGAAGAAAACGCCCGCGGCATCCCCCGGGCCATTGCCCCACCACACCGCCCCGGCGTTGCCGGCGTCGTCCATGGCCACCTGCGGCCGGCGCTGGTCGCCGGAGGTGGTGGTGTTAACAACGGCCTCGCCAGCCAGCCCCAGCAGCGGACCCACGACGGTCACCGGCTGCGTGAGGGTGGCCAGGGCCTGGTCGAGATTTCCAGTGGGCCCGAATGTGCCTGACCCCGGAGCCACCACCAGCGCCAGATAGTACGTCCCCGAACGCACCCCCGGGGGCAGCGCGCCGCTAATCCACGATGTCCAACTCGCCCCCGGGCCAATCGAGGGTACGCTGGCGGGCAAACCCAGCGGCAGATCATCGGCCGAGACCACCGGGTCGCTGGACAGGTAAAGCGCCACCTCAAGCGGCCCGGTGCTGGAAAGGCCCGGGTTGTAAAGCGCAGCGCGCACGTCGAACGACTCGCCCTTGGCCAGCGTGCTTGGCACCTCCGGGGCATAGGCCACCAGCGCGGGCTCATCCGGCGGCAGGTCGCCGGCAATCCAGCGGCCGAAAATCGCGTGAGCGCGGTTGGCGACACTCTCGAAGGCCTCCCAGGCGATCCAGGCATCGCCCCGCCGGTTCATGCTGGCGGCGGGATAGGATTCGTGGAATGCGGTGCTCTGGTTGATCTGGATTTCGCCGGTGCGGGGTGCGGCGGCCGCGTCGTAGAATCGGCCGAAGACCCCCTGGCTTAGAGAGCCGTCCTGACCGGTGCTTCGCCACACGACCAGGAAGTCGCCGGTCTGCGGGTCCAGGGCCAGGGCCGGGTCCATCTGGTTGCCGGCCGTGGTCGTGTTGGCGCGGAAGGCCGGCTCGCGGAGTTGGCCCGCAGGGTTGTACCGGGCAATCCAGGTGTCGGCATTTCCGAAGGCGACCACGGCATTGCCCAGGTCGTCGATGGCCACATCGGGGGCCCACGAATGATTGCCCGCCGAACTCCCCGCCCCAACCGCCATCTGCCGGGAGCCCGGGGTCCAGGCCGTCTCCCAAAGCCGGAAGTATAGGGTAAAAGTG
>JBBIQF010000635.1:1551-3368 GCA_037442445.1 Planctomycetaceae bacterium | reverse complement strand
GAAGGGGCGTTCCGGGCAAAGGATGATATGCGGGGCGTCATCCTCGGCCGAGCGGGCCATCGCCGAAGCTGCCGCCAGCCATCCCGCCGACCGCCCCACGGTCTGAAACACTACGAACTGGTCCACGTATTTCATATCGCGGGCGAGCATTCCCGCCTGCTTGACCGATAGGGCCACGTACCGGGCCGCGCTGGGAAACCCCGGCGTATGGTCCGTGCCGAACAGGTCGTTATCGCCCGTCTTGGGCACCCCCCCCCCCACCAATGGATACCCTTGCTGGCGGCAGTAGCTCTCGACCCGGTGGATGGTGTCCATGGTGTCGTTGCCGCCGATGAGGAAGAAGTAGCGCACGCCAAAACGGTGGAGCATATCGAGCACTCGGGGGAGGTCTTCGTCGCGGAGCTTGTACCGGCAGCTCCCCAGGGCCGAGCTGGGGGTACTCCGCAGGGCTTCGATGGTCTCGGGCCTTTCGCGGCCCAGGTCGATGCATTGGCCCTTGAGGAAACCTTCGATGCCGAATCGCATGCCCAGCACGCGCCCGGCGCCGGACCGGCCCTGCCACGCCTGGACAATCCCGCACAGGCTCGCGTTGATTACGCTGGTAGGACCACCACTTTGACCGATAATGGCATTGCCTTGAAGCATGGTTGCGACTCCCGGAATCGTCAGGGTGGGCATCGCCCACCGCAAGGGGTTGAGGTATCGAAGGGCAGTGCCGGCCCTCCGCGGGGGCCCATGGGCGCTGGCCCCCTACCCGATTATCCATCGCAGCAGATTGGCCAACAGCCGGGCATAGTGGTTTCCTATTTCCACGAAACCCTTGCCCACGGGCTGGACGATCCGCTGGTCGCCCCAATCGACCAGCCCGCCGACCCAGTGGGGGGCGACGTCGGTGGCCAAGGCCGCGGTTCGGCCCCGGCCGAATTGCCCCAGCACCAATAGTGGCAGTTCCTGCTGCGGGCAAAAAGCAAACCGGCCGCCCTCCAGGCGCACCGCGAACGGCACGGCCGCGAGCACCGTCTGGCTGTCCGGCCGGGGGCGAATCGCGTTGACCCCGCCGATGCCGGGCGGCATGTCCCACGGCAGGCCCTCCAGCGCGGGATGATCGGCCACCGGGCGGACCAGGCACGGTTGGGCGAAGTTCCGCCGATCGTCGCACGAAAGCATATCGACGGGCAACGCGCCGGCCAGGGGGGTGCCAGGATACTCGCCCAGCCGGCCGTGAAAGCTCTCCCACCCGCCCACCATCAGCAGTCCCGCCCCTTGCTCGACGGCCTGGACCACCAGCGCCATGGCCTGCCTATCGAACCGGGCCGCCGGATAGTCGCTTACCACGAACGCCGACCATCGCCTGGCCGACAGGTCCTCCGGCGGCGGCTGGGTGCTGGGGACATGCTCGAAGGCAAGGCCTGCGTGGAGCATTACGCCGGCCAGGTAGGCGGCCGCCCCGCCGAGGTCATCGTCGCCGAGATAGCAGATGGGGTCCGCCATGCCGCACTAGGTGTTCAAGACCTGTCCAAAAAACCGTTCTCGTTGTTGGCCCCGATGCTGCAGCGGCCAGCCACGCGGGTCGCAAGTTAGGCCCGTAAACGGGCGTCGGTCATCGGCCGCCCACACCGGGCCGTAATCTCCACCCCACACTACCGGTTCGCCGCCTGTAAACGGGCGTTGGTCAACGGCCAGCCGCACCGGGCCCTTACGGGCCCGGCTCATGGGCCGGGCTCGTGGGGCCGGCCAAGTCCCCACAACCCGGCGCCCAAGGCTCCCTCAACCCAAAAACAGCCCCTCGTACTGCTTGGGCGAGTAGAACTTGAATT
>JBBIQF010000635.1:0-1451 GCA_037442445.1 Planctomycetaceae bacterium | reverse complement strand
CTCCCTCAACCCAAAAACAGCCCCTCGTACTGCTTGGGCGAGTAGAACTTGAATTGCACCTCGCGGAGGTACTCGGCCGGCCCGGCCTTGCGCTGCTCGGCCACGAGGATTTCGATCTGCTCCTGGCTGACGAATGCCTGAATGGCCTGGAGCTTGCGGTCCAGCATCTCGGCCGGCCCCTCGATTCGCAGGTGCGGCGGTTCCGGAAAATCGCAGTACGTGGCGTACTCGTACACCAAGGGCACGGTGGGGATCGGCTCGCCCAGTTCTGGCCAGATGGCCCCTTGGGCGTGGAACAGGCTGATCAGCATCTCCTCGTTGACGATGCGATGGTCTGGATGCAGGTCCGCAATGGTGGGCAGGAACACCCGCGTGGGCCGAATCTGCCGCAAGATATGGGGGAACGCATTTTGCAAGCCGCTGGCCCCCTCCACCTCCGTCGGATCGCCAATGGTCGTGAAATGCCGGCCACGGTACGGGTTCAAATTGCAGTCCGGGAACAAGAGAAAGTGCAGCCGATCCGTGGGCAATCCCAGTCCCTCGTAAGCCTTGCGGGCCTCGGCCTGGCGGATCTGGGCGATGGTCCGCCGCTGCGGAAACCGGCAGTACCCCATGCGCCCGTCCGTGGCGATCACGGTGTGAGTACGGATATTCTCGGCCAGCGCGACCTGGAGCGTGATCCCGGCGCCGATGAGCACATCGTCGTCGTGCGCCGACAAGAACATCCAGCACTCGTTCTCCCCCTGCCAGCGATCGAAGACCTCGGAAATGCGTGGTGAAACGATCAGCCCACCCGCCGTCCGCCGGTAATACGTGATTCCCTCTGCCATCGTGCTCGCCAATTCCTTTCCCGGCGCCCCAAAACGGCACCCAGTGTGCCACCGCTATCGGCCAAAAGCGGCGGGCTGGCCCACGAACTCGTTTCCGATCTTTCGTGCCCGCTGGGCCTTGTCCAGATCGAGCCCCAGCCGCACCCCGACGTGGACCAGCACGTTCCAGCCGGCCAGGAGCTGAAGCACCGTGTCGTACCCCGGGACGCTGGGAATACGGATGGTCGGAAAGGCCGTGTCGCGCGCCGCGATGGCGAACACCTTCATCCCCACGCCGCGGACCAGCACCTCCTGGAACTTCTCTTCCTCGGCAGCGAACGGCTCGATCACCACCACGACCTCGCTGGGGTGCATCACCTCCTCGATGCCGTGCACCGCGTACGTGCCCTCCAGGTAGTCGCTCTTTTTGTGCGTGATCTCGTTGGTATTGAGGGTCAGTTCCTCGGCCACGCCGTTGTTGCGCCCGGCAAAGTACACCACCGGCGCATCGGCAATGGCCTGGATGATGTCGCCCTCCAGATCGGACTGGAGGACCTCTTGGGCCGCTTCGGCGGCCTGGGCGTGGTGGCGAACTAAGGGGGAATCCTCCTCCCAGGCGACCAGCAGCGAGCGGTAGAAGAG
>JBBIQF010000634.1:0-3384 GCA_037442445.1 Planctomycetaceae bacterium | reverse complement strand
TATGGATCGCCGTGGGCCTGGCACTGTTGGCGCTGGGCTCCCGATGGCTGGTCAATGGCGCCGTAGAGATTGCCCGGTTCCTGGGCATCAGCGAGTTGATTATCGGGCTGACGATCGTTGCGGCGGGGACCTCGTTGCCCGAGGTGGTGGCGTCGGTCGTGGCGGGGCTGCGGGGCCAGCGGGATATCGCCGTGGGCAATGTGGTGGGGAGCAATCTGTTCAACCTGCTGGCGGTGCTTGGCTTTTCGGCGATCGTGGCGCCCGCGGGGCTTGCCGTGCCGGCCGAGGCCCTGGCCTTCGACATTCCGGTGATGATCGCAGCCGCCGCAGCGTGCCTGCCGATCTTTTTCACCGGCCATCTCATCGCGCGCTGGGAAGGGGCGCTGTTCCTGGCGTACTATGGGATCTATTTGGCCCATCTGGTACTGGGGGCCACCCATTCGCCATCCCTGCGGAGCTTCGACCAGGTGATCGTGTGGGTGGTGATTCCCCTGACGGTCATCACGCTGGCCGTAGGCGTGCTGCGGGCCCTGCGAGCACCGGCGGCCCCGCAGTAAGGCGGTCTTGGCGCACGATGGGGCCCAATGCGTTTTGCCCCTGTGCGAAGCCGCAGCCCCCAAGGCAATGGTTGCGGCGAACCGGCCGGCCTCAGACGATCACGTCGGCGAATTCCTTCTTGAGCAGCTCCAGGGCCCGCTGGCCTTGCGCACCGTCGACCACCACGCTCAGCCGCACCTCGCTGGTGTTGACCATCTCGATATTGATGCCTGCCCCGGCGAGGTACTGGAACAATCGGCGGGCCAGCCCGGTGTGGCTCCTCATGCCGGTGCCGGCAATGGTTAGTTTGGCGACGCGGGCAGCGCCGGCAGGCGGTGCAGCATCCAGTCGGGCGGCCAACTGGCGGGCCACCGCCATGCTTTTCTCGAAGTCGCTGGAGGGCACCGTGAAGCTCATCGAGGCCCGGCCCTCGCGCCCCACGCTCTGGACGATCATGTCCACCACGATGCCGCAGGCGGCGATCTCCTCGAAGACCTGGGCCGCCACGCCGGGACGATCCGGCAGGCTGCGGAGCGTGATGCGGGCCTGCGACTGGTCCAGGCTGACATCCTCGAACAACAGGTCTTCCATCCCCTGCATGCGCGCCACCAGCGCGGCGGTGTCGTTGCCGCGCTGGCCCGCGGCAGGGGCGGCCGGCGAGGGGGCCCCTGCGGGTGGTTCCCGGTCCAACTCGAAAGCCTCGTGCACCGCGCGCAGCGCCTCCACCGCCGACTCGCGGTCCACCAGCACCGAGATCTTGATTTCGCTGGTGGTGATCATCAGCAGGTTGATGCCTTTGTCGGCCAAGGCGCGGAACATCCGCCGGGCCACGCCGGGCTGCGTCTTCATGCCCAGCCCCACCACCGAGATCTTCGACACGTTATCGTCGTAGTTGTAACCCTGCGCGCCCACCGCCCGGCACGCCTCTTCCACCGCCTTGAGGGTCACGGGCAAGTCGTCGCGGGCCACCGTGAACGACAGGTCCGCCAGCCCCTCGTCCCCCACGTTCTGGACGATCATATCCGTGGCCACGTTGCGGGCAGCGATCTTGGTGAAGATGGTCATCGCCACGCCCGGCCGGTCGGGAACCCCTAACACCGTCACCCGCGCTTCGTCCTTTTGCATGGCGGCCCCGCAGACCGGGCGGTCCCAGGATTCCGGGTCGGCCACGATCATCGTCCCCGGCTGGTCGCTGAAGCTCGAACGCACATGGATGGGCACGTTGAACTTCTTGGCGAACTCGATGGAGCGGCTGTGCATGACCGCCGCCCCGGCACTGGCCAGTTCCAGCATCTCGTCGTAGCTGATCTGCTTCATGCGGCGGGCGCTGGGCACCAGGCGCGGATCGGTGGTGTACACGCCGTCCACATCGGTATAGATCTCGCAGGCGGCCGCGTGCAGCACCGCCGCCAGGGCCGCCGCCGTGGTATCGCTGCCGCCCCGGCCCAGCGTGGTGATATCGAACTCCGGGCTGACCCCCTGGAAGCCCGCGGCAATGACGATCTTGCCCTGGTCCAATTCCTTGCGGATCCGCTCGGCCGAAATGGACTGGATGCGGGCCTTGGTGTGCGTGCGGTCGGTCAGGATCCCCATCTGCGCGCCGGTCATGCTCACCGCATCGCGGCCCAGGGAATGGATGTCCATGGCCACGAGCGCCACGCTCACCTGCTCGCCCGTGGACAACAGCATGTCCATCTCGCGGGCCGGCGGCTGGTCGGTGATCTGGCGGGCCAGGGCGATCAGCTCGTCCGTGGTGTGGCCCATGGCACTGACCACCATCACCACCTGGTTGCCCTCCATTTGGGCGCGGATGGCCTTGCGGGCCGCCGCCAGAATCTTGGCACTATCGGCAACGCTGGTGCCACCGAACTTCTGTACGATGATGGGCATATGCGGGTTTTCGAACTCCGTGCAGTCGCAATAGACCGGAAGGAACACTACGGTTTGGCCGGCGGCGCCACCGCCAGGCAGCGCCGCTGCGCCTCACGGCATCCCGTGAAGGAACACCTCCATCAATCGCCACCCCTCGGCATACACCCGGGGCGACCGCAAGGCCGTCGGGTCGTCGTATGTGGTGAACTCGTCGGGCACGATGCCGGTGCCGGCCATGGCCCAGGGTACAAAACCGTGGCTGTGGGTCTTCAATCGCAGGGGCGTCGGATGGTCGGGCGAAACCAGTATCCGGTACTGGCCGAAACCTCGTAGCGCCTCGTACAGCGGGCCCACGATATGCCGGTCGATATTCTCCAGGGCCCGGACCTTTTCCTCGGCATTGCCTTCGTGCGAGGCTTCGTCGGGGGCTTCCACATGGACGCACACCAGGTCGACCTGCTGGAGGGCCTCGACCGCGTAGCGTCCCTTGGCGGCGTAGTCGGTGTCGATGTATCCCGTGGCGCCGGGCACCTCGATACGTTTCCAGCCCAACAGGGCCGCAAGGCCCCGAAGCAGGTCCACCGCCGTGATCATCGCCCCCTGGACGCGGTACAGGTCGGCAAATCGCGGCAGGTGCGGGGCGCTGCCTAGCCCCCACAGCCAGACGCTGGTGGCCGGCAACTTGCCCGCCGCCCGCCGGGCCGCATTCACCGGATGCTCGGCAAACACCGCAGCGCTTTGGGCCATCAGCGACTCGAGCAAATCGCTGCCCGGGCCCCGCGGATAGTCATCCAGCACCGGTTTGTCCGTCAGGTCGTGGGGCGGCGTGGTCCGCGTGTCGCGCGAAAACGGCGCAGGCTGGCCCCGGCTGCGATAGATCATCAAGTTGCGGTAACTCACCCCGGGGTAGAACTGCACGTGCTCTGAGCTGGCCCGCTCTTGAAGGGCCGCAATCAGCTCCGCCGCCTCGGCCGT
>JBBIQF010000633.1:0-3428 GCA_037442445.1 Planctomycetaceae bacterium | reverse complement strand
TGCTGGCGTCGCCCCATTGGGGCGAGCATCGGGCGCGGTATTGGCTGGACGCCGCGCGGTACGCCGATACGCACGGCCTGCATTTCGATAACTTCCGCGAGATCTGGACCTACCGCGACTGGGTCATTCAGGCCTTCAATCAGAACATGCCCTTCGACCGGTTCACCATCGAGCAGTTGGCGGGCGATCTACTGCCCAATCCCACGCTCGAGCAACTGGTGGCCACGGTCTTCCACCGTTGCCAGGTGACGACCAACGAAGGGGGAACAATTCCCGAGGAGAACCTGGTGTTCTACACGCGGGACCGGACCGAGACGACAGCCCAGGTGTGGCTGGGGCTGACGACCAACTGTGCGGTCTGCCACGACCACAAGTACGACCCGATTACCCAGAAGGACTTTTACCAGCTTGCGGCGTTTTTCAATAACACCACCATCGGGCCGATGGATGGCAACATTGCGCGGACGCCGCCCATCATCACGCTGCCGCCGCAGGAGCTGCGGGCGCGGTGGCAGGCCCTGCCGGGCGAACTGGCGGCGGTGCGCAAGGAGATCGAAGCCCGCAAGTCCTCGGCCCGGCCGGAGTTCGAAAAATGGCTGGCGGCTGCCTCCCGGCCGGCATTGGGGGTCGAACCGCCGGCCGACGGCCTCTACTTGCACGTACCGCTAGCAGCGCCGGTCGGCGACGCCGCCACCGCCACCCTGGAGGGCAAGTCCGTTTCGCTTCCGCTTAAGAGCCGCGTGAGCTGGCAGCCCGGCTACGTGGGGGCCCAAGCCTTGCGCCTGGAAGAAAAGCCCCAAGTGGAGCTGGCAGCGGCCGGCGATTTCGAGAAAGACCAGTCCTGGTCCCTGGCCGCGTGGGTCAAGCTCCCCTCCGAGTCGGCCAGCGGCGCCCTGTTTGCCCGAATGGACGACCAGAACCATTTCCGCGGGTGGGACCTGTGGGTCGAAAACGGGCGTGTGGGGACGCATATCATCCACCGCTGGCAGGAAGACGCCGTGCCGGTGGTGGCGACCGAGCCGGTCCCCAAGGACCGCTGGAATCACGTGCTGGTGACGTACGACGGGTCGGGCAAGGCGGCAGGGGTCAAAGTGTACGTCAATGGGCAAGCGCAGGCTACTCGCCCCCAGGCCGATAGCCTCAAAGGCACAATCCGCACGCAAGTCCCCTGGGCGATCGGCCGGCGGAGCAGCGGTTCGGCCGTGGTGGGCCTGGCCATCCAGGACATTCGCGTTTATCGCCGGGTACTGTCGGCGGACGAGGCCCGACGCCTGGTCGACGGCAGTCGGGGGGCCTACCTGGCCGGCAAGCCGGCGCAAGACCGGACCGCGGCGGAAAAGGACGAGCTTTTCGGCCTGTGGCTGGCGTGGTCCGACCCGGTGTCGCGGCAGCTTTCCGCCCGCCTGGCGGCCCTGGAAAAGGAAAAGGCCGACATCGAAGCCCGCAGCCCCATTGCCTATGTGATGCAAGAGCGTGCGGAGCCTGCCAAGGCCTATGTGCTTTTCCGCGGCGAGTACGACAAGCGCCGCGAGCAGGTGGGGCCGAACACCTTCGCTTGTTTGCCGCCCATGCCGGCCGATCTGCCCAAGAACCGCCTGGGCCTGGCCAAGTGGCTGGTGCGGCCCGAGAACCCGCTGGTCGCACGGGTTACGGTCAATCGCTTCTGGCAAGAGGTGTTCGGCGCGGGATTGGTGCGGACCGCGGGCGACTTCGGGGCGGCCGGCGAGCCGCCGTCGCATCCCGAGTTGCTCGACTGGCTGGCCGTGGAGTTCCGCGAGTCGGGCTGGGATGTCAAGCGATTGGTGCGGCTGCTGGTGACCTCGGCAACCTACCGGCAATCGGCGGCCGCCACCCCGGAAAAACTCGAAAAGGACCCGCAAAACCGGCTGCTGTCGCGCGGGCCGCGGTTCCGCATGGATGCCGAGATGTTGCGCGACTTTGCCCTATCGGCCAGCGGTCTGCTGGTGGCGAAGATCGGGGGGCCGAGCGTCAAGCCATACCAGCCGCCCGGGGTATGGGAGGCGGTGGCCATGATCGGCAGCAATAACCGCGAGTACCGCCAGGACCACGGCGAGGCCCTGTATCGCCGGAGCCTGTACACGTTTTGGAAGCGTGCGGCCCCGCCCGCCTCGATGGAGATCTTCAACGCCCCCACGCGCGAGAACTGCGCGGTCCGGCGGGAGCGGACCAACACCCCCTTGCAAGCCCTGGTGACGCTGAACGATCCGCAATGGATCGAGGCCGCCCGGCACCTGGCCCAGCGTGCTCGGCTCCAGTGCGGGACGGCGGTCCCGGCCCGGCTGGAGTTCATGGCCAAGGCGGTGCTCGCCCGGCCGCTGCGCTCCGAGGAGAACCAGGTGCTGGCCGATTCGCTGGCACGCCTGGCCGAGTTCTACCAGGCCCATCCGGCCGAAGCGCAAAAACTCCTGGCCGTGGGCGAGTCCAAGCCCGAGGCGTCGATTCCCCCGGCCGAGCTGGCCGCCTGGACCATGCTGGCCAACGAGTTGATGAATATGGACGAAGCATTGAACAAGTGAGGCCTTCCATGAGCCTGTTCCACGATTGGGTGCGGTACGAGACGCGGCGGCAGTTTTTCCGCCACGGGGCCAACGCGGTGGGATTCGCGGCGCTGGCCAGCCTCTTGGCCCGCGATGGCCTGGAGCGGGCCTGCGGTGCGGAATCGGCCGGGCCGGCTTCCGCCGCACCGCCGGGGGGCTCGGCGGGCAAGACCGCGCCGGCCGGCAACCCGCGCCGCAACCTGGCCCATTTCCCCGGCAAGGCCAAGCACGTCATCTACTTGCACATGGTGGGCGGCCCCTCGCAGATCGACCTGTTCGACTACAAGCCCAAAATGGCCGAATGGTTCGACAAGGACCTGCCCGATTCCATCCGCCGCGGCCAGCGCCTGACCACCATGACCTCGGGCCAGGCCCGGTTCCCCGTCGCCCCGTCGAAGTACAAGTTCGCCCAGCACGGCCAGTGCGGCATGTGGATGTCGGAGCTGTTGCCCTGGCTCTCCAAGGCCGTGGACGATATCTGCTTCGTGCGGAGCGTGCATACCGACGCCATCAATCACGAGCCGGCCATCACGTACATCCAGACCGGCAACCAGATTGCGGGCCGGCCTTGCCTGGGGGCATGGGTTTCCTACGGCCTGGGTTCGCTCAACGATAATCTGCCCACCTTCGTGGTGCTCATCGCCCGGTCGAGCAATACCGAGCAGGTGCAGGCGATATCGGCGCGGCTGTGGTCGGCCGGTTTCCTGCCCGGCGAGCATGCCGGCGTGGCGTTGCGCTCCAGCGGCGACCCGATCCTGTATCTGGGCAATCCGCCGGGGGTGCCGACCAGCGTGCGGCGGATCACCCTGGATGGGCTCAAGAAGCTCAACGAAATGACCTATCAGGCCCTGGGCGATCCCGAGACCCACA
>JBBIQF010000632.1:0-3435 GCA_037442445.1 Planctomycetaceae bacterium | reverse complement strand
AGTCCAGCACCAGGGACTGGATATTGCCGTCGAAGATGATGCCCACCAGTTCGCCGTTGCGGTTGACGACCGGGCTGCCGGAGTTGCCGCCGATGATGTCGGCGGTGGAGACGAAGTTCAGCGGGGTATTGAGGTCCAGGCGGTCTTTGCGCGCCAGCCAGCGCGGGGGGAGGCAGAAGGGGGGCCGGTTATCGTGCTCGGCGGCCCGCTGGAAGAGGCCGGCGTAGGTGGTCCACGGGGGGACAGCCCGCCCGTTTTCGGTGTAGCCGCGCACGGTGCCCAGGGCCAGGCGGAGGGTGAAGGTGGCGTCGGGATACACGTCGGTGCCGTGGAGCTGGAACAGGGCTTGGGCGATGCGGGCGTAGGCCTGGCGCAGGGGTTCTTCGATTTTTTCTTCGTAGGTCCGGCGGACCTGGCGGGCCGGGGGATCGACCAGCCGGGCCAGTTGGATCATGGGGTCGGTCGAGGCAGCGATGGCGGCGGCTCCGCCTTCGGCCAGGCGCTTGCGTGCGGCCACATCGCGAAGGGTGCAATTGCGCACGAGTTCCTCGGCCCGCTGGCGGGGCGAGCGGCCGGCCAGCACCTTCTGCACCAGCGGGTCGCGCGGCCCCTTCATCTCCAGGAACATGCTGAGCGAGTCGGCCAGCTTGAGGGTTTCGAGGTCGGGGTAGATGGGAGCCTCGGAAAACAGGGCGCGGCGGAGCGAATCGAGGTTCGACTCGGCGAACTCCCGCAGGCGCTGGGCATTGGGTTTGGCCGTCTCGTCGGCCAAGCGGACCAGGGTTCGGGCGATGTGGAAGGACTCGGCGTTGAAGGCCGAGGCCCGTTCCAGGAGGTCGTAATCGTACAGGAGGTCATCCCAAAGGCGGATGATGCCGGCCACATCGCTCCAGGGGTCGCCGATGGCCTGGCGGAGGTCGGGGCGGCTGGCGACCTGGCGGCGCAGCGCGTTTTCGGCGGCCTGCTTGGCGCGGAAGATGGCCGGGTCCTGCAACCCGGCAAGCCCGCCGAGCCGGGCCTTGCGGCTGTTGGCGATGCCGAACAGTTCGTCCTGGGCCCGCCGGGCGTTCTCCTGGCTCCGCTGGCTGTAGGTGCTTAGCAGCACTTCGCGGCGGAAAAGTTTGGCCAACAGGTAGGGAAATGCCTTGTCGCGAAGGAACTCCAGATGGGCGACGGTGTTGAGGCGGCTGGTGCGCCCGGGATGGCCGGAGACGAACACCAGCTCGCCCTCGGCCGGCGCGGCAGTGCTCCAGGGGAGGAAGTGGGCGGGGCGGGCCGGCTTGCCGTCCTCGTACACGCGGAAAAAGCAGATATCCAGGTCGAAGCGGGGATACTCGAAGTTATCGGGGTCGCCGCCAAAGAAGGCGATATCCTGCTCGGGGGCGAACACCAATCGCACATCGGTGTATTTCTTGAAGCGGTACAGGTGGTACTGGCCGCCGTGGTACAGGGTGATCACATCGCTCCGCAGCCCGGTGGCATCTTGGGACTCTTTTTCGATGGTGTTCATGGCTGCGCGGCGGGCCTGGTGCGCCTCGGCCGGGGTCATGCCCGGCTTGACCGCCGCGTTGACCCGATCGGTTACGTCCTCGATGCTCACCAGCACGTTGAGTTCCAAATCCAGGCAGCGGATTTCCTCCTCGAGGGTTCGGGCATAAAAGCCGGTTTTGACCAGGTTGCGCTCGGGGGTGCTGAGCTTCTGGAGGGCATCGGCGCCCACGTGATGGTTGGTCATCACCAGCCCCCGGGAAGAGACGAACGAGCCGGAGCCGCCGCTGTTGAACCGCACCGAGGCCTGCTGGAGCCGGGTGAGCCACGCCTGGGAGGGCTCGAAGCCGTAGCGGCTCTTGAGCAGTTTGAGGGGCGGATTATTGAATGGCCACATGCCTTCATCGGCCAGAACGAGCGGTACCGCGGCGGACATCCACACGCACGTCATCAGGGCGAACCCCCATCGCAGGCGATTGGGCCGGCTAAAGCGTTCCATAGGTTGTCTCCGAAAGACTGTGTCCTGAACACGCCGCGGGTGCTGCGCCACCGAGCGGTTGGCCGGGTGCCTTACGCTGGTGAACGGTTGCACCTATTCTATCATGCGGCAAAGGTTATCTTGGCGCAAAGGGCCGGTTGCCGGCTGGGGAAATGGGTTGGTTTGTGCGGGTGCGGTGCGGGCTTTGTGGGCGCCGGCTGTGGGCTTACGGCGTGAAGTCCTCGTCGAGTTCGAGCGATTCGCAGAACCCGGCCAGGAGGTCCGCCGCCCGGTCCAGATCGTCCAGGGCCACCATCTCCACCGGGCTGTGCATATAGCGGTTGGGGATGCTGACCAGCCCGGTCGCCACGCCGGCCCGGTTGACCTGGATGGAGTTGGCGTCGGTCCCTGTGGCCTTGCCGCTGGCCCCCAACTGTACCTGGATGTTGCGGGTGCGGGCAACATCCAGCAGCCGAGCGACCACTTTGGGATTCATATTGGGGCCCCGGTACACGACCGGGCCGCGCCCCAGGGCGATGTCGCCCTCCTCTTTCTTCTCCACGGTGGGGCAGTCGGTGGCGTGGGTCACATCGACGGCGATGCCCACCTGGGGATCGATGCCAAAGGCGCTGGTCTTGGCGCCCCGCAACCCCACCTCCTCCTGGACGGTGGAGACGGCGTGCACCGCCCAGCGGAGTTTCGAGCGGTCGATGCGGCGCAAGGCCTCGACGACCACCCACAGGCCGCACTTGTCGTCCATGGCGGGCGAGGCGGCCCGGCCATTGCCCAACTCGCGATAGCCCAATTCCACGGTCACGGGGTCGCCGATCTGGACCCGATTTTCGGCCTCCTGGCGGCTGGCCGCCCCGATATCCAGCCACAGGTCCTTCATCTTCGGCACCTGTTTGCGTTCTTCGTCGGTAAGGAGGTGGATGGGTTTGCGGCCGATGACGCCGGCGACCGGGCCCTGGCGGGTCCAGACGGTCATGCGCTGGCCGACGAGCATCTGCACGTCCCAGCCGCCGATAGCCTGGAGGTAGAGGAACCCCTCCGGGTCGATGTACTGGACCAACAGCCCGATCTGGTCGCAGTGGCCGGCCAGCATCACGCGGCGGGGGGCCTCGGGGTTGCGCACGGCAATCACGTTGCCGTGCACGTCGGTCCGTACCTGGTCGGCAAAGCCGGCCACGTAATCGCGCACGATGGCTTGAAGAGGGCTTTCATAGCCCGAGGGGCTGGGGGTTTCCAGAATGCGGCGGAAGAACTCCGACGCCGTCGGTTCCATGGCAGAAGGTACTCCTGTTTGGCTGTCCCTACTCGCTTGCAAGCGGTGCGCAATGAAGGGGCTGCACCCGGGGGGTTATGCACGCGGGGTAGGCGGGGCCCGTGGGACCGCCGGGAGGAACCCGGCGGCTCGTTCTTGGGGCCGCGTGTTTGACCGCCGGGATGAACCCGGCAGCCTTCTTGGG
>JBBIQF010000631.1:0-3436 GCA_037442445.1 Planctomycetaceae bacterium | reverse complement strand
GGTGTTTTCCGCTTTGGGGCTCTTGGGTCTATCGGCCCGGTTGGTCCGGTTGGCTAAGCGACACGGCCTGGGGCGACGCGGCCTGCTCGCCGCCGCGGTGGCACCGGGCCTCTTGACGTGTGCGCTGGGCTTTGCCGACGCCATGACCAGTAGCCGGGCGTATTTCGTCTCTCGCGAAGTGGCGATGCGCCTGGGCCTTTGGGCCCAAGAGGTTTTGCGAAGGCCTCCGGTGGTCGTGGGGCCTGCGTTCATTACGCCTATCGTGGGGCACTATGCGGGCAGCCCTCGATGGGCCGTCTTCCGGCTCGATACCCGCGACCCCGAGGTGGTGCTCCGCCTGGTCGAACAGCACCACCCGGACTTGCTCCTCATCGCCCCCACCCGCGGGCTTTCCGAAGAGCAGTGCCTGGCCGTGGTGCGGCACGCACAGTCGCAGGGTTTTCGGGCGTGTGGGCCCGAAGAGTTGCCACCTGGCAGCTCGGGATTGTACGTGCTCGTGCGAGAGCCGGCCGGGGCAGTGTTGGCCTCGCGAACCGGCCCTTAGCCCCGCCGCAGCCTCGCCACCCGCCGCCTCTCAGGCAAGTCAGGCATGAACACGGCCCAGCGATGGACAGTTGCGTTGGTCTCGACGGCCCGCGACTGGGGCGGGGGCGAAGACCAGGCGTTGCTCCTGGCACGGGGTTTGTGCGAACTCGGCCACCGCTGTGTGGTCTTGGCCCGAGCGGGCAGTGCCCTGGCCCAACGGATGGCCGGCGATTCGCTTGAGGTGTACACCTTTCCGGGGCGGGGGCGCAACGTGGCGGCCTGGCGGGCCAACCGGCGGGTGCTTCGCCGGGTTCGCCCCCACGTGCTGCACGCCAACGATGCCCATGCCCTGTGGGCCGCGGGTCTGGCAAGCCTGGGCCTGGGCATCCCTTTGCGCGTGGCAGCCCGGCGCGTGGCGTTCCCCTTGCGATCGGCTTTGCCCTACCGCGTGCTCGCCGAGGTGGTGATCTGCGTTTCGCAGGCGGCGGCGCACGAGTGCTTAAAGGCGGGCCTGCACCCCGAGCGGTTGCGCGTGGTGTACGACGGGGTCGATCCCGCTCGGGTCCGGTCGGGCGATCGGCAGCGGGGCCGGCAGGCCCTTGGCATCGCACAGACCGAACGCGTGCTATTGACCGTGGCCAAACTGGCCGATTGCAAAGGCCATCGCTACCTGTTGGAGGCGATGCCCGCGGTGCTGGCCCAGCACCCCGAGGCCCTGTGCGTGCTGGCCGGCGACGGAGAACTCCGCCGCGAGTTAGAGTTGCTGGCCGAGGCGCTCGGCATTGCCCACCGGGTCCGCTGGCTGGGGTTTCGCCGCGACGTGCCGGACTTGATCCAGGCGGCCGATGTGTTTGTCCTCCCTTCGCACACCGAGGGGCTTTGCTCGACCCTGATCGAGGCCATGTTGGCGGAGCGCCCCATCGTGGCCACCAATGCGGGTGGCATCCCCGAGGCACTGGGGGCCTCGCCAAACAGCACCGAAGCCCCCACGGCGTGGCTGGCCCCTGGCCGCGATGCCCCGGCACTGGCCCGTGCCATTCTCAGCGCGTTGGACGCCCCGCCAGCCGAGCGAGCCCATCGCGCGGCCCAGGCACGCTGCCGGGCGGAAACCCTCTTGACGGCCCAGCGCATGGTAACCGGCACCCTGGAGGTGTATGCCGAGTTCCTCCGCGCAACCCGCCCTGAACCCGATTGAGTGGGCGCGGGAGTGCAACAAGGGTACCGCTGCTGCCGGAATCGGGGCCTTCGCCAGGGTCGGTGGCCAAGAGTGGGCCGCTTAGGGTGCGGCAAGGTCGCAATGGTGCCGCCCTTTGCGGGTTTCTGGATGCCGTTCCCCCTCTTTGGCTGGGAACCTGGATTCTCACGAGGCGGTATGTTCCTTTCGGTGCACAGCATGGAGTGCCACTGCGATGCCCTTTCCACCCGATTCGGTGGCCCAGGCGGGGAAGGGCATCCGAGGCCCGGCGGATCGCCACATTTACCAGGTCTTCCCAGCTTGCGTAATTTCGTTGCGTCGAATTCTTGGGGAACTATAATGGACCTTCAGCATCCAAAGATTCAGCAGCCGTGTATCCGGACGGTCCGTCTCGTCCCGTTTCCGACAGGAGAGGTACGATGGTCAAGGGGTTTTTCACCAAGGTCTTCGGCCATGCCCAGCCCAAGATCGCCTCGCGGGCTTCGCGGCGTCGCCACCGCGGCCTGCGAGCCGAGTGGCTGGAAGATCGGCGCTTGCTTGCCCCCATCCTGTCGATTACCCCGCCGGCCCAGTACGAGGGCGATAGCGGCCAAACCCCCTTCTACTTCCTCGTCGAACTGATCAACGACGACCCCGGCCGCACCGAAAACGTCGTCATCGATTACAGCACCCAGGACATCACGGCAACAGCCCCCAGCGACTACACGGCGGTGAGCGGCCAGTTGATCCTCCCGCCGGGCACCAGCTCCGGGCAGATCACCGTCCAAGTCAACGGCGACACCCAGTACGAGAACGACGAGTTCTTTCAACTGAACTTCACGGCAACCGGCGGCGGGGTCGATACGCTGGGCATCACCAGCGCGGTGGCCACCATCTTGACCGAGGCCGGCGAAAACCTGCCGATGGTGCTCATCGACAGCGTCACCGCCAACGAAGGCAACAGCGGCACGACCAACTTCGTCTTCACCATCACCTTGTCGGAGCCCACCCAGCACAATGTGGTGGTCAACTGGGCCACGCAGCACGGCACCACCGACAACACCGACCTGGCGCCGCAGTCCGGCTCGGTGACCATCACCCCGGCTGATGTCAACGGCAAGACCATTACCGTCTCGGTCAACGGCGACACTGTGGTCGAGCCCAACGAGGTCTTCTTTGTCGAGGTAACGCCCGTAAGCGGCGCCGATCCCACGCCCGCCACCGGCGTCGGCACCATCGTCAACGACGACATCGATACGAACCTGCCCACGGTTTCGATCAACAACGTCTCCCAGGCCGAGGGCAATACCGGCCAGACCGCGTTCGTATTCACCGTTACCCTCAGCGGGCCCGCCACGCGCGACGTCACCATCAACTACAGCACTTCCAATGGCACTGCCCAGGCGGGCACCGATTACCAGTCCACCAGCGGCTCGGTGGTCATCCTCCAGGGCCAGACCAGCGAGGTCATCTCGGTACCGGTGTTTGGCGATACCGCCGAAGAGCCGGACGAGACGTTCTTCCTCAATATCACGGGCGCCGATGGTGCCAATGTGCTGCCCAACACCCGCGGCACAGGCACCATCCTCAACGACGACGACGCTACAGCCCCCACGGTCATCAACCGGGTGCCCGCCCCGGGCTCCATCATCTCCAGCACCACCGTCGATATCGATGTGACCTTCTCCGAGCCGGTGCAGGGGGTCGATGCCACCGACCTGGAGCTCAGCGGCACGG
>JBBIQF010000630.1:0-3441 GCA_037442445.1 Planctomycetaceae bacterium | reverse complement strand
GGGACGCGCTCCGTCGCGTCCGCCGCGCTCCGTGACTCGCCGCACCCAGCACGCTCGTTCCCCTTGAGCATCCGGAAGGCCCCGGGCCGTGAACGGTTACAATGTGTCTTTCTCCCCCGCTGCGGGCAGGTGGGTGGCTGCGCGCGGGCATGTTGCGTTGCTTCCGAAGGTTTGGTAGAAAGGAGGGCACGAGGGCGGTCGGCGGCCACCTTCGCGGGGGGTGGCCGAGGTTGGCCCAGCCTACAGACCTTCTCTTTGAAAGGAGCGGCTTATGTGCGGGCGCACGGATCGGGCGGGGTGGTTCGTAATGGCTCTGTTTGCCCTCCTTTGGGGCGCTGTCGCGTGGGCAGAGACATTCAAGCTGGAACTCAAGCGCCTGGAACCCGGTTCGCGGCTCGTCGCTGGACCCGACTTCTTCCTCCGCGCCTCGCAGTCCCAGAGCCATTTCCTCCAGCTCGGCCTCAAAGGGCGAAGGCCCGAAGCCAAGGACTTCGCCGAGTTGATTCACAAGGAGCCCAAGTACCAGGCGGCCGAGCCGGTGCGGGGCGTATTCCTGCTGGGCGGCCAGAAGTTCGGATTCGCCTTGGATGCGATCCCGATTCAGCCTGGGGACAAGCCCGGGGAGAAGCCGGCGGATCAGCCGGCCAGCCCCCCTGACGCGAAGTCGCCCAAAGGTCCTGCCGAAAAAATGGCGCCGGCCCCAGCGCCCACGGCGGTGGCCTACAACCGGCTGTATTTCGATCGCAACCGCAACGGCGATCTGACCGACGACCCGCCGGTGGATGGCAAACCGCCGGCCATCTTCGGTTATCCCCGCAATTACGCGGTAATGGTGTTCCCCGCGGTGGACGTGAAGCTCCAGGCCGAAGGCACGACGTACGACTACGCCTTCTTCGTGCAGGCGATGAGCTATGCCAGCGCCGCGCCGTCGTCGAGGGGTGCCGCGGCCGAGTTCCGCTATGTCCAGGTGTCGCTCGACCCGGCCGTGTATCGCCATGGGACGATCACCTTGGACGGGCAATCCCGCGAGGTGTATCTTACGGACTTCAATGCCAACGGGCGGTTCGACGACGCCTGGCAGGCCGCCAGCGTGGCGGTGGCCGGCCGCCCTCTGTTGCTCAGCCAGGGCGACATGCTGATGTTCGGCCCGCCGCCGGTGCTTCTGAGCCTGGGGGTATCGCCCTACGACGTGACCACCACCGAGGGCCGCCACCCGCTTTCCCAACTGGTGTGCCTGGACCGCCGGTTCTATGAGCTCAAGGTTACGCCGTCGGGGGACCAGCTCACGCTGACGGCCACCCAGCGCCCCATGGGGTCGCTGCGCTCGCCTCACCGGCAGTTCCAGGCCCTACTGTACGGCGAGCTGGGCTTCGTGAAGATCGCGGGCGGCGACAAGGAGATTCCCATACCGGCCGGCCAGTGGCGGGTGGCCAGTTACACGCTCGACTTGACGGCCGAGCGGCGAAAGGCCTTGGACGCCGCCTCCGGCAAAGAAAAATCCTCTGGCGAGCCGGCAGGGAGCAAAGAAGGCAAGCCACCGGCCGACAGCCCGGCCAAGAGGTCCGCAGAAGGGGGCCTCCTTTCCGCCCTGGCGCGAAGCCTGGCCGGCGCCGCGGTGCCGCAACCGACCGCGCGGCGCAGCGGGCCGACGATCGTCTCGGCCACCAGCAGCAAAGAGCCACCCCCCATTGCCGTGCCGGCTGGGGAGGCCGCCCCGCTGGCGTTCGGGCCGCCGTATAAGCCGGTGGTCACCATCGACTACGCCAGCGGCGATCAAGTCCATCTGGCAATGACTCTGGTGGGGTCAGCCGCCGAAAGGTGCACGAACCTGCTGGTGGATGGCACACGGCCCGCTCAGAAGCCGGAGTTCACCATCCGCGATCCCCAAGGCAATGTGGTCCAGCAAGGGACCTTCGAGTATGGCTGAGGCTTCACCTGCCGGTACTCGTGGCGAGTACCTTCGGACAAAGCGGAGGAGTATCGCATCCGCGTGAAGCTGCCCATCGAAGGTGTCGAGGTGCTGGAGCACGAGTCGATCCTTCGCAGGGCCGAGTGGGAGAAGCTGCTTTCTCCGCGGCGGAAGTGAAGCCGCAAATGGCGTGAGCCGGCCGGCTTATGAGCATGACCGCACCGGAAAGCTCTGGCGTGTGCCCGAGTCGGCCACAGCCGAGAGGCGGTCGGCGGGCGCTTGCTCCAAGAAAAGGCAGGGCCGCGATTCAGGCAGGGTCAACGAGCGGGTACGGAATCGAGATCGGCGGATAGGGAGAGGACGCTAGGAAGCGGCACCGGGCGTTTCGCCCGAGGCGGGTTTCGCCGGTGGAGCCGCGGTGTCCTTCGGTTTGTCCTTCTCCTTGTTGGCCTCTCCTCGGCGGATGGCCTCGAAGACTTCACGCCGGTGCACGGGCACCTCTTTCGGCGCCTCGACCCCGAGGCGGACTTTGTCTCCCCGGATCTCGACGACGACGATCGTAATGTCATCGTTGATGACAATACTTTCGTTCTTCTTGCGGGACAGTACGAGCATCCTGAGTTCCTTCGCCATCGGTCCAGGAGCCGCGGTCCCCGGGGCCCGGACCCTGCACACGCGGAACGGACCGCCACTACCTTCAATTCAGCATACGCCAGCGGGGGTTCGTAGTCAAGGAATTTTGGGGCGATTGGCCTAACGGGGCGACAGTCCGAGCTACCAGAAGGCAGCCGTTCTCCCCCCGGATGGCGACCCACCCGGCAGGGCGACCGCCGGGCCTGGCGGCACCTCTGTGATGCCGCAAACGATTGCTAGAATGAGATTTACGAATGCATAACCCCCACACTGGCGGGGGCCGCATGTTGGTCCGTTTGGGAACCGAAGAGGCCGCCCGGGGGCAGTTGTCCCCCTCGGTCCAGCCCCGCAGGCGAGCACCACGGCTTGCGGGAGTGTCGCGCGGCTGGCGGGGCCAAAGAAAAAAATTGGGCCTCAATTTTTCCCGAAGCGGATCATCCGGCAGATTCCGCAGCCGTCGGGCCAGGCATCGGAGGGCCAAAGCGGAGCATAACGGCGGTCAAGTTCGCAAGCCATGTCTGGCTTGCACACCGGCGCATTTGGGGATTCTTTTTGCGAACTCGTTGTTTCGGCAGACGAGCGAGAACCCGGTGGCGCCGGGGGCCTGCGGGCCCGATCGCGGCCCGGCCACGGCGGGCCGACCTGGCCGGCTCGCGTCCCCTCGCCCCAATCGCCCAGGATGCCGCGGCGTTATCGGCAAGAACCATTCTTGTTGGCGTGGCGCGGCTGCCTATAATTGGCCAGAGGCGCACGGCACAGGGATCGGCAATAACCGTTCACCGCCCGGGGCCTTCCGGATGCTCAAAGCGAATGAGCGTACGGAAGCGGCGAGTATCGGAGCGCAGCGGACGCGACGGAGCGCGTCCCTCCAAGGTGGAGGGCCACGCTCTGTCGTGGCC
>JBBIQF010000629.1:0-3451 GCA_037442445.1 Planctomycetaceae bacterium | reverse complement strand
AGCGTTCCAGGGCCGCGAGGCAATCGTCCTCGACCGAAATCCATGCCGGATCCAGGACAAGCGACTTTCCCGGTGCCAGCACCCGCCCGCCGAGCGATTGCCCCACCGAAAGGGCGGTCCCGCCTTGGCCCGGCTCGAACCGTGCCCGCACCGAGGGTCGCCCCTGGCGATCCGACAGCATCCCCAACACCAATGCGCCCGGCGCCGGGCGGGGCGCCAAGGCCAGCACATCTTCGCTATGGTATTCGCAAGCCGCGATCCCTGCCCGCGCATCGCCCAGCACCGGCCGTGCAGGTGCAGCCGGTGCGCGTAGCGGCGTCGCCAGGTGCCACCACCCGCCGCCGGCCTGCGATATCTCGATCAACACGGCCGGGCGGAGCACCACGTCGCGATCGGTACGGTTGTGGATCTCGGCACCCACCAGCACCTGCGGCCGCCCTGGATACACGCGTATCCACCGCTCGATCTCGATCCCTGTGCCCCAGCGCTGGCGAATCTCGACGGCCGGCCCGAGCCGGTCGGTCGCCGAAGCCACCTGGGCACGAATCCCTTTCGGCGCAAGCGACACGCCGCCCGCTTGCACCGCAAAGCTTGCCCCCCGCACCGCCGCATCGACACCGCCGAGCCAGGTCGCCTGCCATCGCCCGTCGCTCTCGTCCAGAACGACCGATACCCGATCGTTGCTCACGCGCACCTTGGAACCTTCCCGGGCGGAGACGACCTCGGCCCCTTTCCCCGTTTCCTTGGCTGCCTTTCTGGCCGGCGCAATCTCGGCCGCCCGTTGCGACCAGGCAGTCGCGGCCCGCGGCAGCCATTGCGCCAACTGCCACGTCTGCACTTCCAGCCCTTCGAGGTGGGCCACCAGTTGCGCGCGCTCCGCTGGGGCGAGGGTGTCCCAGCGAGCAAACCGTTGGGCCAGTTGTTGGTGGACGCGATGGGTCGCTTCCACCGCCTCCGATAATCCGGGCAGCGTAGCAGACTGTTGGGTCAGCTTCTCGGCCACGGCGGCAAGCTGCTTTCCGCTTGCCGCGCAACCGGCCAGCACTTCCCCCGCGTACTGCTTCAGTGCCGCTGGTGCAACCGACGGAGCGTATAGCTCAACCTCGTAGACATCGGTATGCGAAGAAGGACCGCTCGATCGAGTGATCCGCAGACGCACGGCAGTGGTCTTCACCGGATCGAACGTGGCAAGCCAGCTCGCCGACTTGGCGTCGGTAATCGCCGCCACGGTACGGAATTCGCCGGGCTTGGCCCCGGCCACTTGGACTTCGGCCTCCTCGATACCGTCGTTGCCGATCCGCTCACCGAAAACCGCCACCGCGGTAACCAGCCGGGGACGAACAAGCTCCAGCCGGATCCATTGGGGAGCCGCCGGGCTGGGCTCGACCGAGGCCACCCACTTTGTGCCGCGGTTGCCGTCGACCGCTCGGTTCGGGGCGTATGGGCCTCCCTCGGCCGATAGCGCCGAAGACGCCGCAACCTCGACCACCATGATTTTCCTCATGTCTTTTGGTTTCCAGTCGCCGGGAATGTCGCAAACCTGGCCGGCCCAGGCCGACAAGGCAAGCGCCCACAGACCAAGCGCAACGCCAAAGCCAGCCAGCTTGATCCCGAACCTGCCGGACACCCTCGCCGCTGCCGGCTTGCCTGAAACCATCGAACGCCGATCGGTATGTCCACGCGCCGCGGTCCTGCAATCGGGCTTGGCCTGCTTGTGTCGCAGCCCGAACAGGCAGCTTTGCCGACCCATCCAAAACATAGCCAGTCGTCCTGTCAAACGGGAAATAGCGGCTTCCACCAGGCGAACAGCCTGGCGTGGCAAGCCGGCCTACTCAAACGGCGATAGGCAGCCCGCCGCCCACTACGATCACTTGGCCCGCAAGGACCCGTGCCCAAAGAAGTTGGCGATTAATAGTTTATGCACGTGGCGCGCTCGGCGCTATCGTATAGTTCCACTCCCCATGAAAACCATGGCGCGCCAGCCGCAACGCCGCAAACGCCTCCTCCGGCTGGCCGCGCGGCTGCCACTCCCGGCCCCCATTGCGAAAATCCCCCACCCATTCCCGCTTCTTGGCGTCCACCGAGATCACCGGCTGCCCCCGCCGCTGGAAGTCCTCCACCTGGGCGGCGATGTACTGGAACTGGGCGTCCCGGTCCGGGTGCTGACTCCCCTCCCGCGTCTTCCGATTGGCCTGCAGGCTATAGCCCAGCTTCTTCAGCAGCCGGGCCACCGTGCGATAGCTCACCCGATGCCCCAAACGCTGCAACTCGGCCGCCAGCTTCCGCGTGCTCTGGGACGTCCACAACAACGGCGAGTTGGGGTCGCCCCGGGTCGCCGGGTCCACCAGACGCTTCAGGTCCTCCTCCAACGTCGGGTCCCGCTGGGCCAACGGACGCCTCCCCCCGCCCGGCCTCCGCACCCGACCCCCCACCGCCGCCTCCGCCAGGCCCGGAAACTGCTCTAGCACCTCCCGGATGCCCTTGCGTATGGTGGTGGGCGACATGCCGGTCGCCTTGGCGACGATGGCGATGCCGCTTGCGGCCCAAGGCCAACGCCTCACAGGCCGCCCAGTGCCGCTTGAACCGCTCGTTCATCATGGGGGATAGCCTTTCGTATTTCGCCGCGGCCGCCGCCCGCATCAACGTACCTCCCTGTACGAGGTTTCTGCCACACCCAAGGAGGCCGTACTATAGCAAAGAGCCCAAAAATACTCAAGTTATGTCGGCACGGCTCCTAAGGCCGAAGGATGACGGAACCATGAGTAGCGGGTGTCGCCAGCATGCTGTCCCTTCCGGCCAAAAGAGAAAGGCTTGACCTTCTGGCTGTCGGTACGTATACTCTTGCTCGAGGGATACGTAACGGAGCGGTGCCATGCCTAAGCTGACCTTGAATGCCGAAAAAGCTGTAATCGAAAAAGCCAAGCGGATTGCCAACGAGCGCGGGATCAGCGTCTCCGCGATGTTCGGCCAGTTCATTGAGACGATGAGTGCCCCGCGGGAGCGCCGCCGCAAGCCCGCCCCGATCACCCGGAGTCTGCGGGGCCTGGCGAGGGTGTCGGCCAAGAAGACCGACCGCGAACTGTTCGAAGAGGCGATCCTTGCGGACAAGCGCCGATGAGGGACCGGCTGTTCTTCGACACGGACGTGCTGTTGGACCACCTGCTCGACCGCGAGCCGTTTGCCGATGATGCGGCCGAGCTGTGGTCGATGGCGGAGCGTCGCGAGATTGTCGGCTGCATTTCCGCCGTCAGTTTCAATTTCGTCTACTACATCGTGCGGCATTGGGCGAATGAACGGGCCGCACGCCGGGCCCTCCGGGGGCTGCGCGACGTGTTCGAGATCGTCGAGGTGGACGCTCAGATCATCCACCAGGCGATAGACTCGGCATTCCCGGACTTCGAAGACGCAATCCAGCACGCCTGCGCTGTGCGGGCCGGGGCTACATATCTTG
>JBBIQF010000628.1:0-3461 GCA_037442445.1 Planctomycetaceae bacterium | reverse complement strand
AGTCATCCTTTCGTGGAGAACTCGGACGGAACGGTTTGGTCGAGTGCTGGCTTTTCGGACTACCGGGATGGCGTTACGTGGTCTTGGAGCACGGCCTGCTCGGCCGCAGACGTGCCGATGAAGTGCGCCCCCTCTTGCCCCAGAAAGGGCCGCGGCTCGGCCGCATTCGTGCAGGCCACATGCCGCGCTCGGCTGCGCCCCAACACGGGTAAGTGTAAGCCCGGTTGCTACACACTCCAAGCGCCGGCGGCCGGGCCAGCAGGTCCGGCCGCCGCACGCCAAGCGGTTCTTGTTGTCGCCCGGCTAGAAGTTGGGGACGGGTTGGCCGTCGGCCCGGTGCCAAATACGGGCCCAGGTCAACACGTTGATGGTGTACGACACGTGGCGGACCGACCCATCGCCCATCAGCACGTTCACCCCCGAGGGGTGCGACGAACCGAACTTCGGATCGGGGCTATTGCCATCCGTTCGGTCGGGTAGCGGCAGGTCGTTGCCGCGGCGGATGGTGTCCCAGTCCCAGCCGGCGATGAATCCCTCGTTGTCCCAGCCCGGGTTGGTCCCCACCGTGCGCAACGCGTGGCGGTTCTCGGCCGCGAAGCCGGTGTTGGCCAGGCCGTCCTTGATGGCCGAGAAGTCGTGCACCTGGCACTGGTCTCTCCGGCCTCCCTCAATGCACGCACTCCGGCGGACCGCCCCGCTGCCGTTCCACGAGTACTGGGGGAAGGCCGCGTCGGCCGCGTTCGCATCGCCATTGAACGCGGTCAGCAGGTCGCCCCAATTCCACCACTCGTTCTCGCAGCAGGCGGCGTAGTCGCTCTTGCCCACGGGGAACGGGTTGATCTGGTCCGTGGCCCGGGTGATCGGCTGCTCGCGATACCGGTATTGCGGCACCCAGCCCGTAAGCTCCGCGGTAGGGGCCCGGCGCGAGGGGCAGTAATAGGCGGGCACGGCCGTCTGCATGGGCTTCCACGCCCGCTGCATACCGGTGGCGCCAGCCCCTTCCCAAGCCGCCCGCTGTTCCATGTACGGCAGAAGCTGGTACAGCCAGCCCGCATTCTGATACGGAGCCACGTCCGGCGCCCCGGTATAGGTGGGCGAAGCCGGGTTCTGCTCCTTGAAGCTGGGATACTCCTCCCACGTGAAACCGCCCGAGGGGAGGAACTTCAGCACATCGTGGTGGTTGTGGAACGCCAGCCCGATCTGCTTGAGGTTGTTGGTGCATTGGCTCCGCCGGGCGGCCTCACGGGCGGCTTGTACCGCCGGCAGCAAGAGCGCAATCAAGATGCCAATAATGGCGATGACCACCAACAACTCGACCAAGGTGAATGCACGTCTGCGTCGCATACGCTGCACCCCCACAAATGAAACCCGCGTGCCGCAAGGGCTACTCCGCTTCGCTCTGGCGGCAAACGCGATTTGGAAAAACCAGGCAGCCAATTCGGCTGTCAATCAGTGAACCACACGCCGGCCAGCCGACGTAAGGAACACGGGGATGGCCGGGAACTCCGCACACCGAGAACGCCTAAAGGGCCCACCCGGCGCGCAGGCCCAACCACGTGACCTTGCCGGAGCAGATGCTCCCCCGCTTGCAAAGCCCGGGCCTCTGGACCTCGGACGAGCTGTTCCGCCGAGCTACAAGCGACTATACTTTAGTCGTTCGTTGCCGCGAATGCAATAACCTGGGTTCCAAAATTTCCGAAAAAATCTCCAGGTGATTGCCCCACTAGCTGGTGGTTCTATAGCACCCTCCGGAATGACCACGAGATCTACCAAGATTGGTGATTTGGCATTGGACAATTTAGGGGATAGCTCGGGCGGGGAATAACCTTCGTGGAGATCCGACCACGCGGTTTGGCCGCCTTCGAACCGTTTTTCCATTGCATTCCGGCTCAAGCAGGGGCTAGTAAACCGTCCAACACCGCGATGACGCAACCGACCGTCGAACATCCGACTTCTGAGACGCCGCAGACTGCCGTTTCAACCTCTGGAGGGGGAACCGGGCGGGGGCTTTCGCGAGTGACGGGCCATCCTCGACTCTTGGCCCTCGGCCTGGTGCTGTTGGTGGTGGGTTCGGGCGTGGCCGCCTGGCTCCACGTGCCGGGGCTGGGATACCGCATTCGCTTCCGCAGCGCCCGGCTTGCCAACCCCGAGGTCCTGGATCCCAACAACGCCCTGCAATGCGAGGCGGTGGCCCTGGCCGACCGGCTCATCCGCGACTTTCCCGACGACTTGGAAGTGCTTTACACCCGGGGGCTGATCCTCAACAAGTTCGTCAACCGCGAGGAGGCGGTGCGGTGCTGGCAGGAATGCCTCCGGTACGACCCGGACTTCGCCGAGGCGCATTACGACCTGGGCAAGGCCCTGTTCAAGATGGGCCAGTACGAGGAGGCGGTGGCTTCGCTCCGCCGGGCGGTGGAGCTGAAGGCGTCGCCGGCCGACACCCGGGTGCAGCTTGCCGATGCCCTGATCAACCTTGGCCGGCCGGCCGAGGTCATCCCGGTGATGCTGGAGCAGGTCCGCCAGGCGCCGGAAGAGACCGCGGGATGGTTTTATCTCGGGCACGCGTACTTCCTTTTGGGGGATTACGAACGGGCGGCCGTGCTGTACCGGTGTGCCCTGGACCGCAATCCGCGGTGCCATCAGGCGTGGCATGGGTTGGCCCGGGTCTGCCAAAAGCGGGGAGAGGCCGAGCGGGCCCGCGAATGCCTCCGTTTGGTGACGCTGTTCCAAGCCGATTTCTTCCAGCGGCATCATGAGCGCAAACGCAAGGATTTCGGGGAACTGGACACCTTGGAGGGTGCCCTGGCCGGCGCGTATTCCGACGCCGGGCGCATCTACCTTGCCCGGGGGAACGTGGCGGCGGCGGAGGAGTGCTGGGAGAAGGCGGCGGCCATGGACCCGATGAACATCACCAGCCGGGTGGCCCTGCTGCGGTTGTACACCGATACGGGTCGGGAGGCGGCCATGCGGCCGCTGTTGGAGCAGCTTTGCAAGATCGAGCCGGACAACCCCGTGCATTTCCGGAACCTGGGGGTGTACTTGTCGAAGCAGAAGGACGTGGAGGGGGCGGAGGCGGCACTTCGGCGTTTTGTGGAACTGGCCCCGGACCAGGCCGACGCCTGCTCGGCGCTGGCCGAGTTCTACGTGCGAACCGGCCGAAAGCTTTCGGAGGCGGTGGCCCTGGCACGGCGGGCCGTGGCCCTGGACCCCCGCGCCGAAAACTACTACTTGTTGAGCCAGGCGTGCGCCAAGACGGGCGACCGGTCGGGCACGCTGACGGCCATCGGCCGGGCTCTGGAACTCGATCCGGCCAATCCCAAGTACCGGGCCCTGCGCGACCAATGGGCCGGGCAGTGAGCATGCACCAAATCCCAAGGACGAATGTCGAAAGCCAAATGACGAATGTCGAATGACCAAGCACCAATGACCAATGCGAATTGGCGACGCGAATAGGGTAGCTG
>JBBIQF010000627.1:0-3479 GCA_037442445.1 Planctomycetaceae bacterium | reverse complement strand
CGCATCGTGGACGAGTTGATGTCGTCACTGGCACGAGATCGAGCGTCCCGCCCGACCGACCTATATGCTGAATTGCACGACGCCAGGACCGGTGGCCCATCCTCGCTGCGAAGCGTTTTCGAAAAGGTATCTGCTGAAGCTACCAGCACTGAGCGCGCCCGCGCCGACCTTCTGGCGGCGATCGGCAGCGATATGGCTGACCCTAGTGCCACGAATCAACTTCAGACCACACGACGGGATTACCATCTTCAGAACATCGACTCGATTTTGGACAACACCACCCGCGAACATCTCCGGCGCGCTCTTTTCCAGGCGTGGGACTACGAAGATTCCCTGGAAAACCAATCGCTTCACCTCGATCCGTCCGAGGATCGGCGGCACGCCTACCAGTGGAACAGGCCATCGGGCGATCCCAACCGGGCGAAAGGAAACATGCTTGGGGCCAACCGCTTGGCAATCGAGGCGTTGGAATGGTTTACATCCGTTCCCGACGGTAAGAATCTTGTGACCATCGGTTTCACGGGAACGGGGGTGAGCGACACGCGCTGGACTTGGCCCATATGGACTGCCTGGGCAAGTCCCATGACGGTTCGCTCACTGCTGACGCTCGAAGTGCTTCAGGCGGATGTTATCGATGGCAAAGTTGCTAGGGAACTCGCCGAAATGGGAGTGGGGGCAGTGTTTCGGACCCGGCGTATTCTCGTTGAGAAAACCCCTAACTTCACCCCAGCAATCGCGCTTGTGTAAGGGCAATTCCGCGGTTTCCGGTGTCTTCAGCGACGCAAGGGCGATCGCGGTGGCGACCGGCGGGGGCGCTCCGCTTGCCCACGGTGGCGTTCAGAGCTACACCCCTGCCGCGTCGAATATGAGCGCCCCCGGAATTGTTTTGCCGTGATCCGCCCTCCACGTCGCCATACCCGCCCGAGCGCGACCAGTATTCAGGTCGCGCGGTTCGTGTTGGACTCGGCGGTGCTGCCGCTGGTGACCGAGACCCTGCCAGTGGCCGAGGCAATGCGTAAGGCTCTCATGCAGATGTACGGCCGGCTGACCGCACGGGAGGGTAGCCGGGGTTGGTCGGCCACCTTTTCGGGAAAGGATGCACAGAGGCGGCCGCTCACCGGCCACGCCCACGCCTACTACCTCCCGACGGACGAGGATGGCGATGGGCGATTGGATCACGTGACCGTGTACGCCGCAGCCGGTTTCAATCGCGTAGAGCTGCAATCGCTGTATCGCCTTCGCGAGATTGCAACAGGCCGCCGGGGCGAGGAACGGCATCCATTGCGGGTGCTGTTGGTGGCTACTGGGGCAGCAGGGGACATGGATTGTGGGCCTTTGCGAAAGGCCAAACGATGGGTTTCCGCGACACCGTTCTTGGCGACCCGCTTTCCCAAGGCGCGGGGGAGACGGCGGGACCCGCCTCAGTTGCTCCACAACCCGGTGGAGTTTCTCAAAGCCGCGCTCCAGGAGGAACTCCAGCGTCTGGCACAGCGGAGCGCGGAGATCGACCCGGCGGCGGTCCAGGCGACGGAGATCCTCCCCTGTGTGGATATCCACGGGGTGTTTCGCATCCGGCGGTCGCCCCGGGCGGCCCACGGGTTGCGGCCCATCGAGTTCAAACGTTTTCGGCAAAAGTACGGGGACGATGGCGGGCGGCGATTGGCCGGTGCGTTTCGGCTGGTTTTTCCCCGGCCGGTTCGCGGGCCGATCGCGCTGGGGCATTCGTCACATTTCGGCTTGGGTTTATTTCTGCCCGACGATTAAACCGCCCCGGCCGGTTTGTGCGGGCGGATTTTGTTTGCCTTGGGGTGCGGGGCCAATTATGCTGGGCGGGAGAGGGGATTCACGCAAGGACCGGTTTTCTAGAGAGCGTTTCCCGGCTGGATAGGGGCCAGGGATTACGGAGTGCGGGCCGCGGCGCATGCCGACCAGCTTTCCGTACCATCCCGGAGCAGGCCCATGATCGTTCCCACGAGTGTGCCGGGGCCGGCGCAGGATGTGCCCGAGTTGATCCCCGTGCGGATGCTCAACGAGTTCGCGTATTGCCCGCGCCTGGTTTACTTGGAGTGGGTGCAGGGCGAGTTCGCCGACAATCTGGACACGCTGGAGGGGCGGTTTGCGCATCGGCGTGTGGACCGGGCGGCCAGCGACGAGGTTCCGCTGCCGCCGGGTGCGGGGGGGCCGGCCGATGAGGCCGGCGCCGAGGCGGCGGAGGGTGCGGCCGAGGCCGAGCCGACCGAGACCATCCACACGCGGTCGCTTTTGCTCTCGGCGCCGGGCGAGGGATTGATCGCCCGGATCGACGTGGTGGATATCAACGCGGGGACGGCCATCCCGGTGGATTACAAGCGGGGCAAGGTGCCGGACGTGCCGGGCAATGCCTGGGAGCCGGAGCAGGTGCAGCTTTGCGCCCAGGGGTTGGTGCTGCGCGAGAACGGTTATCAATGCGAAGGGGGCATTCTGTATTATGCCGAGTCGCGGCGGCGGATTTCGGTGCCGTTTACCGAGGAGTTGATTGCGCGGACGCGGCAACTGGCGGTGCAGTTGCGGGCGATGGCCCAGGCCCGCGTGGCCCCGCCGCCGTTGGAGGACAGTCCCAAGTGCCCGCGGTGTTCGCTGGTAGGCATCTGCCTGCCGGACGAGACGCGGTTGCTTCAGATCGAAGGGGCCGGGGTGGACGAAGCGGAGGGGGAGGGCCAGGCGGCAACCGAGCCGGCCGAGGCGGCCGAGGAGGTCGCCCCGCCCGGGGCAGGCCCGCGGGGACCGGCCGCGGTTAAGGTGCGGCGGCTGTTTGCGGCCCGCGACGATGCGCAGCCGTTGTATGTCCAGGAGCAGGGGGCGACGGTGGGCAAGAGCGGCCAGGCGCTGACGATCAAGAAGTCGGGCAAGCTGGTGGCGCAGGTGCGGATGCTGGATGTTTCGCAGGTGTGCTTGTTCGGCAACGTGATGATCTCGCCGCAGGCGCTGCGCGATCTTGCCGGCGCGGGGGTGCCGGTGTGCCATTTCTCGTATGGGGGGTGGTTTTCGGCGTTGACCAGCGGGCTGATCCACAAGAACGTCGAGCTGCGGCAGGCGCAGTTCGCCACGGCGGCCGATGCCCAGCGCGCCTTGGACTTCGGGCGGCAGTTCGTGCTGGGCAAGATCAAGAACTGCCGGACGCTGCTGCGGCGGCACCTGGAGGGCGACTCGCAGGCGGTGCTGCGGGACCTGGCCGACCTGGCCCGGCGGGCGGCCATGGCACGCGATGCGGCGACGCTGTTGGGGTTGGAGGGGATGGCGGCTAAGGTGTACTTTGCGGGGTTCGCGCGGCTGCTCAAGGGGGACCAGGCGTTCGAGGTGGAGGGGCGGAACCGCCGGCCGCCACGCGACCCGGTCAATGCCCTGTTATCGTTTGTCTATGCGCTATTGGTCAAATAGAGTGACGGATTTTCGCTAGTTCTCACTGCACAATGACTTGCGTCAATTCTGAACGTCGCCGA
>JBBIQF010000626.1:0-3481 GCA_037442445.1 Planctomycetaceae bacterium | reverse complement strand
CGTGCGCCGCCGGCGGCAGGCAGATATCGATCACGTCCAGCCGGGGATCGCGCAGCATCTCTTCCAGGCGGGCGTATCGGGCGACTCCGGTGAGGTCCATGATCCGGCCTTGCGGGCCGAAGCTGCCGCGAATGGACCGCCAATCGCCGGCCAGGCGCACCGGGTCCTGCTCGCAGATGGCGCGGACCCGCACCCGGTTGAGCCGCTGGCAGGCCAGATAGTGGATCATTCCCAGAAAGCCGATGCCGACGATGCCGATGTTGATCATCCCGGGTTTCCTTGGCCAGGCGGGGCTGGAGATCGGCGAGGCGGCCGGTGCGGCCAGGGCACCGGTCGCATCCCCCGGGGCGGCGTTGCCGTGTGCTAAGCCCGCCCTCTTGGGTGGGAGTTCCCCTGGGGTTGGCGGCGGAGACATAGCCTGGGGGTGCACCTTGGAACCGCGCCCGCTTGTCGGCGGTGCGGGGCAAGACGCGGGCAGCGGTCGCCTTGGGATTATCCGCAGGCTCGCTTGCCGGTTCCGTTTGCCGGGGGGCCTGCCGGCCCGCACTTTACACCTCGACGTAACGCTTTTCCACCAGCGAGCGGGTCTGCCGGTGGGCCAGCACCAGGGCATCGCGGGCCAACTCGCCCTGCAATACCGGCGAGGGGCGGTTGACGCGGATGGCCTCGACTACCTCGGCAATCTCCGCGGCAAAGGCGTCCACCGGGTCGCCCGAGCCCAAAGCCGGCCGCTCCACCTGCCCGTCGGCCAACAGCACGGTCAGCGGCAGGTGGTGCGCGTCTTTGCCGATGGTGGCAAAGTCGAAAATCAGCGTCGCTTTTTCCAGATAGATCTCGAACCCGTGGGTGAACGGCCGGCCCTGCTGCATGATCACGCCGCTGGAGGCCGCCACCACCGGCCCCGAATCGCCGAACAGGAATTGCGTGTGGAACAGCTCGGCCACCTCGCCCCGCATGCGCCCGATGGTGTGCACCCCCTTGGGCATCCCGCAGACCAGGCGCACGAAATGGGCATCGTGGATATGCAGATCGACCATCGGCCCGCCCGTGGTGTTGGGGTTGTAGAAGTCGGGCAGCCACAAGGGATCCGAGATGATGCGCTTGAAATAGCCCCCCAGCAGCCGGCCATACCGCCCGTCGCTGATGGCCCGGTAGGCAAACTGGTACTCGGGAAAGAAGGGGAGCACATGGCCGATCATCAGCAGCCGGCCGGCGCTGCGGGCCGCTTCGACCATGGCCTCGGCATCTTCGGGCCAAAGCGCGATGGGCTTTTCGCAGAACACGTGCTTGCCCGCCCGCAATGCCGCAATCGCTGTACTGGCGTGCAACGACGGCGGCAGGCAGATGTCGATGGCGTCCAAATTGGGGTCGGCCAGCAAGGCATCGAGCTGCGAGTACCGGGCGATGTCCCCCAGGTCCATGATTTGCCCCGGCGGCCCGAAGTTCCCCTTGATCGACCGCCAGTCGCCGGCCAGGCGCTGCGGGTCCTGCTCGCAGATGGCGGCCACCTTGCCCCCCCGCGCCTTCTGGTAGGCCAGGTAATGGATCATCCCCATGAATCCCAGGCCTGCGATTCCGATCTTGATCATGCCGAGGCTCCTCTTCCTTCTTCAGTCAGCTTCAGTCAGTGCAACTGTCGCTCCAAACACGGATGTTGTCGGTGTCCTGCGGCTGGAGGCGGGTGGCCCTTGCCCCGCACTCAGGGACGGTGGAAGCCCGGGGGGCCCCTCCCCCGCTGTGCGATGCCCGCGGGACCCAGGCGCCCACCGCGGTCAGTCTGCCGCAGCGAGTTGGTCCAGGGGGATCGCCTCGTCCACCAACAGCACAGGTATGCCATCCACAATCGGGTACACGTAGCGCCCGTCCTGCCGAACCAGCCCGCCATCGAGCGGGGATTCGACCGTTCGGCCGGCCCGGTTCTTGAGCCGCTTTTCCGCGATCGCCTGGTTCAGACGCATGACCAGGCCGGGGTCGGCCTCGTGCAGCCGGCTACGATCGTCCGGGCAACGCAGGATTTCCAGCAAGTCGGGATGGATCACGATACTTCACTCTTCGGGCGTGTTCCCCGCGCCAACCGCACCGTGGGCCGGGCGCCGCTTTGCCCACCCCAAGGCAGGGCCGCGCGACTTGCCCTAAACATGGCAAATCCCTCCCCGCTTGGCAAGAGGGACGCCCGCCCCGCAGTGCCGCGATAGCGTGCGGCCGGCTGCAAGGCCAACAGTACAGTGTAGCGCGAAAAACTCCGATGCTTAGGAAAGGACACGCGGCGGTTCGCCACCGGCCCGATGGCTCGCACGGGCCCTCCGGCTGCCCCCGCCCCCAAGTCCGCAAAGGACTCACGGATGCTCTGCCGCAAGTGGATTGCGATCGGCTCTGCCGTAGTGCTGGCAGTACTGGGCGGTGCCATCCGGCCAGCGGGTGGACAGGAAATCCGGTATTTCGAGCGCAATGGCATCACGTACCGCGAGGTGGTGGGCTATCCCGCGCCGGGCCAGATTCCCCAAACTGTGCAGTGTGCGCCGCTGGTGTATCGTCCCCAGTTTTACGTCGAAAAACGGCAAGTCGTGCGAAGCTATTGGATTCCCATCACCGAATACCGCTGGGAAACACGGTGGGTCAACCGCTGGAACCCATTTGCCGAGCCGTATCAAGAACTCCGTTACGTCCCGGTTACGCGGTGGGAGTATCGCACGGAGGTTGCCGAAGTCCCAGTAACGTGCTACCGCTGGGTGGCCGAGCCGGTAACGGGAACAACCGCCTCTTACGCCGCGGTGGCTTCTCCAGGCCCCAGCGTAGTGGCCGTGGCAGGGCTGCCCAGCACGTATGCCCCCCGGGTTGCCGCCAGCGGCCAAGCGACAGGGGCGCAGCCGGCGGCAAACACCTGGCCGACTTCGGAGGCGGGAGGCGGCCTTGCATCCAGCCCCTGGACCCCCGAAGCTTCCCCCACGGTGGCGTCGCGCTATCCCCTTCGGCCACCTGCGGCGCCGACTGCGGTGGGGATGGTGCCCGTGCAGGCGTCCGTCTCGCCTAGCAATACCGGCATCGGGGGCATCCGGCGCTATGAGGATGAACCCCCGCGATTCGGCCGGTAGGGGCAGGCGCAATAGGGAAAAGATGGCCGGACTCCGGGCACCCGGGATAAGTGTGCTGGAAGCAGCCGAGACGGCTGCACCACAAGCGCGGCCACGGCGTGCGATAACATCCACGTCGGACCGAACTGCCGGCCGGTTACGACGCCTTGCGGACCGCGCCGTCCAAACCTGGCAGCAGTCGTTGCACGGGCGGTCGAAGGCAATCGTGGTATCGTCGCCGGTAACCGTCGGCCAAGTGGATCATGATTTCCAGCACCAAGAGGTCGGCGCGGGTCATCACGTGCCGGGTGCTGCGCGTCCCCAGCCCGTGGATCAGCTCCTCGAGAACCAAGAGATGCAGGGACATCGCCTGGCGGGCGCTGACGCCGGCGCTGGCCAGGAGGTCGGCC
>JBBIQF010000625.1:0-3503 GCA_037442445.1 Planctomycetaceae bacterium | reverse complement strand
GTTCAGCTTTCAGGACGTTTGGCTGGCACCGAACGAAGGCCTGTGGATCGTCCTCCAGGGCCTGACCAACCACGCCTTGTATGTCCTGTTCGACGATTGGGGCGGCACGGGCCGGGTTTTCTCCACCGACGCGGGCGCCACCTGGAGCCACCACGGCAATGGCGACTCGCTCCTCTATCAGCTTTACGGCACCTACGTTACCGAAGGCTCGCCCCAGGTAGTCCGCCGCAGGTTCCTCACCGGCATCGGGGTAAGCCTGGTGGTGGGAGCCGAAATGGCCAGCCGGATTGATACTCGCGTAGCGCTGGCCAACGCGCCGGAGCTGTTGGCCGGACGCTGGCACCTGGACTTCGACCGCGATCCGACGACCGTGGACGCGAACTTCGACGGCCAGGCCGATTGGGCATCGCCCACCAACTCGCCCGTCGCGACGGGGAGCCTTTCCGGGGGCGTGTGGCGGGCCGACGTGCCGCTGGAGAGCCGGCCCAAGTACGATTTCCTCACCCTGACCACTGCCGAGGTCCGCTTGCGGGCCACCACCCCGGGCGGACAAGGGGCTGTGTTTGCCATCAACGCCGACTGGTCGGGCGGCACGTGCGCTGGGTTCATGGCCGCCGCGGCCCTCCAAACCGACGGCACCCAGACCCTGACCGTATCGAAAAAGACCGGCCCTGCCAGTTGGGCCCGCCTGGTGCAGGTCGGCGGCCTAAGTAGCGGGTTCGTCACAGTGCGGCTGGTGATCGATCCGGCCGCCGACTGGGTGGCCGTGTGGGTGGAAGGGGTGTACTACGGCCTGTACCCTTACACACCGGTTTCGCCAGGCAATGGCGACCGCTTCGCGCGGATCGAGGCCGACGGCTGCCAGGCGGAGTTCGATTTCGTCTCGGTTTGCGCCGCGGAGCCCGAGGGATGAACGCCGCCAGCCGTAGGGTGGGTGCTCTGCACCCACGCGCATCGGTGCCGCCCCCAATGCCTTCTCGTAGGGTGGGTGCTCTGCACCCACGTGGCAAGAGGAAGACGACGCCGCGACGGTTCTCCGGGAGCACGGGTGCTCTGCACCTACGCGACACCATCCATCCCGCCGGCTGGAGCCTGGTCGAGGTGGTCGTCGCCAGCCTCATCGCGGGCATGATGCTGGCCGGGGCCATGTTGACCCTCAGCGCCGCGTTGCGCAGCGCCCTGTCGGCCGGCCGAACCGCCCAGGCTGTCGCACTGGCCAAGGACCTCATGGAAGAAATCTTGCAGGCCAATTATCGGGACCCGGATGGCAACCCCATCTGGGGCATCGAGGAGCCTTCGGCCGACAACCGGTCCGCCTTCGACGATGTGGACGACTACGCCGGCTGGGCCGAGTCGCCACCCCAGGCCCGCGACGGCACGCCCCTGGAAGGGCTTTCCGGCTGGCAACGCGAGGTCGGGGTAGCCAATGTCGATCCCAATGACCTCGCCACCACGCTGGCCACGGGCGACGACCGCGGAGTGCGGCGAATCCAAGTCGTTGTCAAGTACCAGGGCCAGACGCTGGCGGAACTCACCGCGCTAAAGACCTCCTCCGCCTTGTCGCCCACCAGCCGCTGGACCGACGACGCGACCACCGGGGCCAAACCCGCCGGCAACCAGGGGCCTCAGGCCGTGGCCAAGGGTACCCCGCTTTCTGGCGCCGGACAGGTCACCGTCCAGTTCGACGCCACCGGCTCACGCGATCCCGACGGCGACACACTGGCCTGCACCTGGGATTTCGGCGACGGGCAGATGGGCGCCGGCCTGACCCCGAGCCACACCTATCGCAATGTCGGCTCGCAAACCAAAGTGTTCACCGCCATCCTGACCGTCGCCGACCCCTCCGGTGCTCGGGCCACGGATCAACTGACCATCGTGGTGTTCCCCGCGCAGCCATGACGACCGTTTTTCCCATTGTGCGCACAGCTTCCCGACGCCGCGGCAGCATTTATTTCGTGGTGATGGCCACGGCCGTGGTCGTCTCGCTGATCGGCCTTTCCGCCCTGGTGCTCCAGCGGCTCCAGCGGCAGGCAGTGGAGCGAGCGTCGGACGCTGCCCAGGCCCAGCTCAATGCCCAGGCCGCGGTCGAAATGGGCGTGTTCCGCCTCCAGGCCAACCCCAACTGGCGAGCCACATTTCCCAACGGCGTGTGGGAATCCAACGTCCCCCTGGGCGGCGGAACCTATACGCTCCAGGGCATCGACCCCTCGGACAGCCAATTGGCCGACGCCACCGGCGAGCCCCTGTTACTGGCAGGCATCGGCTCCAAAGGCCAGGCCCAGCAACAATTCGAAATACTGGTGGTTCCCCAACCCAGTGCTGCCGACGCCCTGGAACAGGCCCTTACCGCGGCCGGCGAGTTGCGATTCAACGGCGCACGCGTGTTCTGCGACCAAACCCTCGGCTCCAACGCCCAAGTGGTGGCGGTGGGATCCACGGTCAACGCCGACGTCCGTGCTGCCGCCTCGATTGCCGGCGGAACGTTCACCCGCACCACCACGGCCGGCGCACCGGCCCGCCAACTGCCCGATCTGGCCACGGTGCTGGCCGCCTACCAGTCGCTCGGCACCCGCATCGACATCGCAAGCCTGCCGGTGGGCTTCTCCAACCTCCTGGAAAACCCGGGTTTCGAGCTGGGCATCGCCCCCTGGCAGCCTTCGACCTACCCTGACCCCAAATGCAGCATCGCCCAAGACAAATCGGTGTTTCGGAGCGGCCTGGCCTCGCTAAAGGTCACCAGCCGCGACGCCTGGAACGCTGGCCCCATCCAGGACCTCACCGGCGTGTTGCAAAGCGGCCTGGCGTATCAAGCCTCGGTGTGGATCCGCATGGCCAAGACCACGGCCGACGCCGAATTGGCCCTGTGCATCACCAGCACGGGCGGCCCAAGCCAAACCCTTTCCGGCGGCCGGCGCACCGTAACCACCAGTTGGGTGCAATTGGCCACCACCTTCACCCCCGCCTGGAGCGGCGCGCTGACTTCGGCCTATCTGAAGGTCCAGACACCCGGACTCCTGGCCCCCGATTTCTACATCGACGATGCCGCATTCCAGGAGGCCGATACCGCCCGCACCATCTATCGCGAAGTCCTCAGCCCGGGGCGCAACCCCTTCGGCCAAACCAACCCCCGCGGCGTTTACGTCCTCGACTGCCAGGGGGCCAAACTGCGGATCAAGTGCAGCCGCATCGCCGGCACGCTGGTGCTGCTCAATCCGGGCCCCGGCTCCTCGATAGGCGGGGGACCGGTCGCCTGGCGCCCTGCGCTGGCAAACTATCCGGCCCTTATCACCAGCGGCGATATCCTCGTCCATCCCACCAATACCCCCCTTGCCGAAGCCGCCTGGAAGGTAAACTTCAACCCGCCCGGCAGCCCCGACCCTGACCTGGGCGAGGACAGCACGCTGGACGACACCTACCCCTCGGAAATCCGGGGATGGATCTACGCTGGCGGCAACCTGACCCTGCAAAACCAGCCCGTGGTCCGCGGGGCGATCCTCGCAACC
>JBBIQF010000624.1:0-3506 GCA_037442445.1 Planctomycetaceae bacterium | reverse complement strand
CCACCAGCGCCGCACGCCGCCCCGGGTCCAGGCGCAGGGCCTGCCCGTAATGGTCCGCCGCCTCCGCCCACCGCTGGAGCTTCGCCTCGATCAGGGCGCTTTGATACCACGCCTCGGCCAGCTTGGGGTCCAGGCGTACCGCCTCGCGGAGATCGCCCAGCGCCGATTCAAGCTGCCCGGCCTGCCGGAGAATCTCCGCCCGATCGACATACAACTGGCCGTTCCGCGGGTCCCGGTGCAGGGCGGCTCCGGCATCGGCGATGGCCTGGGCGAAATGGCCGGCCTCAACATGGAGGGACGCTCGGCTCCGCCAGGCATCGACCAGGTTGGGGTTCAGCCGCAAGGCTTCGTCCAGGGCCTGGAGGGCTTCGGCCGGCCGCTTTTGCCGCCGCAGTTCCTGGGCCCGCTGATACCACCCCAAGGCAGAGGACGGCACAGCCGCCTCGTCCGCTGCGCCTTCCGTGGGGCCGCCGGACTCCTTAGCCCCCCGGGGCGAACACCCTACGGTCCACGCCATGCCGATCGCAAGGCAGGCTGCCAGTAACCATGGGCACGTGCGCATTGGCATTGTTGGATTCCCCCGAGGCCCCAGACACGTTGCGCCCCAGACGGCTTCATTCTTCCAGTATACTTGGCGGCCGGCGCGTTGACGCTGCGCGGGGGTGCGATTACAACGGGACCGATTGGCCAGCAACCGGCAACATCCCCGGGCGCCCGGGCGGTCCCCGGCAGGCCGGGAGGTTGCGGGGGTTCGCGCCGCCCGAGCCCCTGCGGGCCGGTGCTCCCCTCAAACTTCCTTGCGCACCTGCGCTGTCGAGGAACGCCATGACAGCTTTCGTGCTTGCCGCCGCCCAGACCGAGCGGTTGCTCAACGTCACCGCCATCGACTGGGTGATCATCGCCATCTATTTTGCCGCGGTGCTGGGTATCGGCTTCTATCTGAAGAAGTTCACCACCACGGGCGAAGACTTTTTCCTGGCGGGCCGGAAAATGACGGCCTGGATCGCCGGGTTGAGTTTCATTTCGGCCAACCTGAGTTCGCTAGAGACCATGGGCTGGTCGGCCATGGCGTACCAGTACGGCATGCTTGCCGCCCATGCGTATTTGATCGGGGCCATTCCGGCCATTTTGTTCTTGGCCGTCGTGATGATGCCCTTCTATTACATCTGCCGCACGCATTCGGTGCCGGGCTATTTGAAGCTCCGCTACGGCGAGGGGGCCCGGGCGCTGGCCGGCATTTCGTTCGCCCTGATGACCGTGCTGGTCAGCGGGGCCAGCATGTTCGCCATGGGGAAGGTGTTGCGGCTGCTATTGGGGCTCGACATCCACACGAGCATCTGGGTGGCCTCGTTGACCGTAGCGGTGTACGTGACGCTGGGCGGGCTGATCTCGGCGGTGTTCAACGAGGTGCTCCAGTTCTTCTTGATCTGGTTCGGGTCGCTGCTGGTTCCGATCCTGGGCCTGATCCATGCCGGGGGCTGGTGGCGGATGATGGCCACGGCCCAGGAGAACGCCAAGGTCATCCACCCCCATCTGGAAAACGTGGATTTCACCAGCCTGTGGCGGAACCTGGGTTCGTTCGACGCCAACCCGATGGGGATCGACTGGTTCGGCATGGTGTTCGGGCTGGGGCTGGCGGTCAGTTTCGGCTACTGGTGCACCGATTTTCTCCAGGTGCAGCGGGTGATCGTGGCCCGGAACCTGCGGGCGGCCCAGAACGGCACCATCATCGGCGCCGTGCTGAAGATGCTGGTGCCGCTCATCGTAACGGTGCCCGGGCTGTTGGGCCTGGCCGTGCTGTTGAACCCCGACGGCTCGCCCATGGTGCTGGTGCCGGAGAGCGACCCCCGGGCCAACATCACGCACCGCACGTTTAACGAGGTGCTGCCCCTGTTGATGGGGCAGTATTTGGGGCCGGGGCTGTTGGGGCTGGGCGTGACCGCCATGATCGCGGGGTTCATGTCGGGGATGGCCGGCAACGTTTCGGCGTTCGCCACCGTGTGGACCTACGACGTGTACAAGCCCCTGTTGCGCCCCGAGGCCAGCGACCGCCACTATCTGGCCATGGGGCGGTGGTGCGCTGTGGTGGGCGTGCTGCTTTCGATCGGCACGGCGTATCTGCTTTTCTGGTTCGGCAATATCCTGGCCTTCTTGCAGGTGCTGGTGTTCTTTTTCATCGTGCCGCTTTTCGGCGTGGTGATTGTGGGAATGCTGTGGAAGCGGGCGACGCCGGCCGCGGGATTCTGGGGTTTCCTGGTGGCCATGCTCGTCTCCGTAGGGATGTGGGCCTTTGTCCATTGGTTTCCGGCGGGCTACCGCCCGCCGCCCAAAGTGGTGCTCAAGGCGGGGCCCTCGGCAGGGGAAGGCGCAGCGGCCGGGGCGCTACCCGTGGGCCGGCTGGAGAAGGCGCGGGACTCGCAGGGTCGGGAGCACATTCGGCACATCGCGGTGGCAAGCGGCGTGGTCGAAGCGACCAATGTGCCCATCGTGCTGCACGGCGGGCAGCGGCTCCATGCGGGCCGGCATGTCGTGGAAGGAGGGCCGGCCCGGCTGCCCGCCCATGTGCTCAGCGAAGGCGTGATCGTGCCGGTCCAGGTCCTGGCCCCGGAGGTGATCCAGGCCGAGGACCACACGCGGACCGGCTTCGGCGTGGCCGATGTCCCCGTGGTGCTCGAACCCGGCGTCGAGGTGGTTGCCAGCGAGGTCCAGACGCGGTTCCAGCCGGCCGCCTTCAATCCCCAGCATGTCCGGTACATCGCCCGCTCGCGCAAAGCGCAGGAGATGGCCGTCAACATGTATAGCGCCTTCTGGACCCTGGTGGTGTGCCTGGCCGTGACCGTGGGGGTCAGCCTGTTTACCCGCCCCAAACCCGAGGCCGAGCTGCGGAACCTGGTGATGGGGCTGACTCCCCTTCCCGACGAAGGCCCCTGCCCGTGGTATCAAAAGCCCGCGCTGTGGGCCGCCGTTGTGGCGGCGGTGCTGGTGGCCGTCAATATCCTCTTCTGGTAAGGGTGCGACTGTGGAAGAGCATGGGCAAATCCCGATCTGGTTTTTCATTGGTGCCCTATTGGTGCTGTACGGGCTGTTGATCTTCGGGGTGGGGCTGTACCACCTGGCGGTGCCGCCGCCGGTGGAGGCGCGGGTCAAGTTATTCGAATATCACGCCGACACCTGGTGGGGCCTGGTGATGGCCGCCGTGGGAGCGGCGTATGGGATCGGTTTCTGTCCCCGGGGCTTTTCCGGCCGGCAGTAGGTGCGATAATGGACGCGGCGACGGGGAACTCGCCGCGGGGCATCGTCGTGGCCCGGAGTGACCGCATCGCCCAGCCGCCAGGGTCTCGCTTTTGTGGCCCGGCTCTTTCTCGCCTACCCCGGGCGTGCTAGACTTGGCAATTTCCCGCCTGACGTGTGTATTGCCTCAAGCGATTGGGAGGACCCGCCATGACACGTCGCTGTGTGCTTGCTGTTGGCATGGCTCTGGGAGTGATGGCCGGCGTGGCTTGGGC
>JBBIQF010000623.1:0-3509 GCA_037442445.1 Planctomycetaceae bacterium | reverse complement strand
GTCTGTTGTGACCGGCCTGCACTTTTCGCTCACGTTGTCCCCATGCACTAGGGGGTGAACCGCAGCCCGTGCCCCTCGGATGCAGCCTGGCTATGTTGTCCCCATGCACATGGGGGTGAACCGATCGGCCGGCGCACCTGGCCGCTCTCCAAGCGTTGTCCCCATGCACATGGGGGTGAACCGAACACCGGCCGACTCGAATGCCAACTGATCCCGTTGTGCCCATGCACACGGGTATGCTTACGCCTCGGCCACGACGGAGCGTGGCCCTCCACGCGTGGTCCCCATGCGCATGGGTATATTCGCAACGGGGACGTGGCGCGTTTCCATAGGGTGCGGGGTGGGGCAATAACCGGGGATGATCCAGTCGCCCGCAAACCCGCTGGGCAGGCCGCGGATGCCAGCCGAGAGCGGCATCCCGGCGATGGCAAGTGCGCCTGCGGCATTAAATTGGCCTTCTCCAATGACAGATGCCAGCCGAGCGCCGTCCCGGCGATGGCAAGAATCAAGAATGGAGGTGATGCGGAGGCGAAACTCACTCGCCCGAGTCTGACATATATTGGGGGGTGCTGGCCACCCGGCATGGGCGCACGATGTTGTTTACCATGCTGCTTAGGTTCGCTGGCTGGCGCGTTGGGTCTAGTCTCACCAGGCTGCGCCGGCCACGTTATCGGGGCATTTTCCGGGGCGGGGCATAATGGGGGCGGTCCCGGCAGACTGGGCAAAGTCTTCCGGTTAGCTTGGCGGGGAATTCGCCAAAGTCTGCCGAAAAGGCTGCCGATACCAGCGCAGCCGATTACTGCGAAGAAACCGGCTGTACCTGCTTGTCCCTTCGAGCCGAGGATACCGTCGGCTCCGTCCCCCCACGGTAGCAGAGGAAGCCCATGAGGCGGCAGGACCTGACTTGGCAGCTTTTGGTGTGCGCGGCGCTTGCGGTCCTGGCAGGATGTCAGCCCCAGCAGCCCTTCTATTTCTCGCACAAGAGCCCGAACCCGGCGCACTACGTCAACACGGCCACGGAGATCGAGTACCCCGATGTCGAGGTCGCCAGCCTGGATGAGGTGAAGGGGGCCAAGCCGCCCCTGACGCTGGCCAACGACAAGCCGGAGCAGATTTGGGACCTGCATTTGGAAGAGGCCATCCGCATTGCGCTGGCCAACTCGACGGTGATCCGCGCGGGCTTGGTGGGCGACGTGGGGAACTTCCGCATTCCGGACAACATCCAGCGGATTCCGTTCCAGGTGGTGACGGTGTACAACCCGGCCCAGCAGGAGACCGATCCGCGGACCGGGGTGGAGGCGGCGCTGGCGGCCTTCGACGCCCAGTTTGCCACCAGCGTGTTCTGGGAGCGGAACGACTCGCCGCAAAACGCCGGCTTCATCCGGCCGCAGGTGTTCCAGCAGGATTTGGGCACCTTCCAGGCGCAGATTTCCAAGCTCAACGCCACGGGTGCCCAGATGGCGGTGCGGCACAACGTGCGGTACGACTGGAACAACACGCCCACGTTCGTGCGGCCCATGCCGAGCGAATGGGATGTCAACTTCGAGGTCGAGATTCGCCAGCCGTTCATGCGGGGGTTCGGCGTGGCGTATAACCGGATCGCCGGCCCGGGGACGGTGCCCGGGGTTTACAATGGGGTGGTGATCGCCCGGCTGCGGACCGACCAGAGCCTGGCCGATTTCGAGGCGGCGGTCCGCAACCACGTGGCCGATGTCGAGCGGGCGTACTGGAGCCTGTATTACGCGTACCGGCGGTTGGACGCGGCCATTGCGGGGCGCGACGCGGCGTTGCAGACCTGGCGGAGCGTGTACGCCAAGTACGAGGCGGGGGCCAAGGGGGGCAGCGCCCAGGAAGAGGCGCAGGCCCGGCAGCAGTATTTCACGTTCCGGGCGGCGGTGGAGCAGTCGTTCAGCGCCCTGTACGAGCAGGAAAGCGTGCTGCGGTACATGATGGGGCTTACCAGCAGCGATGGGCGCGTGATCCGCCCGGCCGACGAGCCCACCACGGCCGAGGTGCAATTCGATTGGTACGAGGCCCATGCCGAGGCCCTGGTCCGCAGCCCGGAACTGCGGCGGCAGAAATGGGTGATCAAGCAGCGGGAGCTGGAGCTGATCGCGGCCAAGAACTGGCTCTTGCCGCAGTTGGATGGGGTGGCCCGCTACCGCTGGCCGGGGCTGGGCGACGACCTGCTCGATGGCCGCCGCAGCGCGTATGGGTCGATGGTGGGCGGCGATTTCGAGGAGTGGCACCTGGGCCTGGACCTGTGGGCGCCGTTTGGGTTCCGGCGGGAGATGGCCGCGGTCCGCAATGCCGAGATCAATCTGATCCGCGAGCGCAAGGTGCTCCAAGAACAGGAACTGGAGCTGACGCACCAGCTTGCCGAGGCATTCCGCGATCTGGTGCAGAACTACCAGTTGGCGCAGACGTTCTACAACCAGCGGGTGGCTGCCCAGGCCGAGGTCAAGGCGGTCGGGGCGGCCTACGAGTTGGGCACCGTCACTTTGGACCTGCTGTTGGATGCGCAGCGCCGGCTGGCCGATGCCGAGGACCGCTACTACCAGTCGCTGGCCCGCTACAACATCGCCATTGCCGGGGTGCATTTCCGCAAGGGTTCGCTGTTGGAGTACAACGGGGTTTATCTGGCCGAAGGCCCCTGGCCGGCCAAGGCCTATTTCGATGCTGCCCGCCGTGCCCGGCAGCGTGACGCGGGGCATTACTTGAACTACGGATTTACGATGCCCAGGGTGGTCAGCCGCGGGCCGTACAACCAGCAGGCCGGGGCGACCGTCCCCATGCCCGTCTCCGGGGAAGTCCCGGCGGAAGGGGCGACGCCCGGCGCGGGGCCGTTGCCTCCGATGGCGGAGCCGATGCCTCAAGCGCCGGTCCCGCCCATGCCGCAAAGCCCGAAGGAGTCCGGGGGTTCCGGCCCGCAGGTGACACCGCTTCCGCCCGCCCCGCGGGTGCCCGTGCCGAATGCCGCCTCGCCCGGCGAGACGGGTGGGTCGGTGCAGCATCCGCAAGCAAGGGCATCTCAATGGCCCTCCGCCGTGGGGCAGGGCGAGGCGGCGGGCCTCGGCGGCAAAGGCAGATACGATCTGGCCAATCTGGACCTCTCGGCACTGTCGGCGGGCGACGTACCGAACACGGCCGCACGTGGCGGGGCATGGCTGCCGGCCAACCCGCGCCGGGCCAGTCGCCCCGTTCTAGAGCCGGCGGCTGGGGGTACCGGGCCGGTGCAGCCGGTATCGTTCTCCGAACCGGCCTCGACGTCCGGATGGACCGCTGCGGCGCGCGGGGAGCGATGACGAATGACGAATGACGAATGACGAAAGTCAAATGTCGAAGGAAGCACCAATGACCAAGTAGCAATGACCAAGTACCAATGACCAGTAATGGGGGCTGGTAGGGCGGATCTTTGAACGTCGGGATGAACCCGGTGGCTCGTGCTTGGCCACTCCGTGCTCCCTGCTCCGTGCTCCCCGCCCCCTGCTCCGTGCCAATGACGATGC
>JBBIQF010000622.1:2875-3520 GCA_037442445.1 Planctomycetaceae bacterium | reverse complement strand
CGCGCCTTCGCCTTGAGCATCCGGAAGGCCCCGGGCCGTGAACGGTTACCAAGAGGCCACAAGCCTGCCGGATTCCATCCAGTAGCCTTGCCTGCCCGAGTGTCTCTATCAACCACAGCCCGGCGCGCCGTGGAGGCAACGCGGCGCCGGTTGCCCGAGCGCCTCTGCCGCCATTCTAGGACCGCCGGGTCGAAGCGGCCTTGATGTAAGTCAAGCCCGCGGGCAGAAAGCGCCAGGTCGTCGGGCCTTGTTTTCTTTGGGTTTTCCAAGCCCGAAGCCGCCGACAGCGCTGGCGGGCCAAAAGCCGGCCGCTATGCGGGCGCTGGCCCCCGGGGCCTTCTGGCACCCGCCACGGCCGGCACTGTGCCGAAGCGGCGTCCAGCGGGATGTGCGATTGCTAATAGTAGTTTGGACTTGACATTAGCTCTGCTAATGGTATGATGATAGGCGATCGGTATAATTGCGGGAGGCATACCGGCGTGGCCGGCCCTTCTTTTTTCGCCCTGGCGAAGGAATCGAACATGTCGTTGGCTTCTCCCCCTGGCCCCCAGGGGTTGTACGATCCGCGGTACGAGCACGATGCGTGTGGCATCGGGGCCATCGTGAACATTTCCGGCCGCCGGGAGCACGCCATCATCGAATACG
>JBBIQF010000622.1:0-2865 GCA_037442445.1 Planctomycetaceae bacterium | reverse complement strand
CCAGCAGCGCGGGGCGGCGGGGGCCGACGAGTCCACGGGCGATGGGGCCGGGATCCTGTTCCAGATTCCGCACGAGTTCTTCGCCATCGAGGCGCGGCGTTTGGGTTTCTCGCTGCCGGCGCCCCAGCACTACGGGGTGGCGATGGTGTTTCTGCCGCAGGCGGCCGAGGTGCGGCGCCAGTGCCAGGCCATACTGGCCGAGGCGGCCGTGGAAGCGGGCCTGCGCCCGCTGGGCTGGCGCGATGTGCCCGTGGACAACACCTGCCTAGGCGAGATCGCCCGGGCCTCGGAACCGGTGATCCGGCAGTGGTTCCTCGATGGCCAGGGCCTGTGCGACGAGCCCTTGGAGCGGCGGCTGTTCGTGGTCCGCAAGCGCGTCGAGCATCGGGTGCGCGACCGGTTCGGGGCCGCTGCCGAGCAGTTCTACATCCCTTCGATGTCGTGCCGGACCATCGTGTACAAGGGGATGTTCTTTGCCCCGCAGTTGTTCCAGTACTATCCGGACCTTGCGGAGGAGCGGGTGGTTACGTGCCTGGCCATCGTGCACCAGCGGTACAGCACCAACACCTTCCCGAGCTGGAAGCTGGCCCACCCCTTCCGGATGATCGCCCACAACGGCGAGATCAATACCCTGCGGGGCAACATCAATCGCCTGCGGGGGTACGAGAATACGATGTCCTGCCCGGCGTTGGCCGACGACCTTTCCGACCTTTTCCCCATCGTGGAGCCGGGGGCCAGCGACTCGGCCAGTTTCGACAATGTGATGGAGCTGTTGGTGCGTGCCGGGCGATCGGCCCCCCATGCGCTGATGATGATGATTCCCGAGGCCTTCGGGCCGCAGTACCACATCAGCACCGACAAGCGGGCGTTTTACGAGTACCATGCGGCCATCCTGGAGCCGTGGGACGGCCCGGCGGCCATCGTCTTCACCGATGGCCGGCTGGTGGGCGGCACCCTGGACCGCAACGGCTTGCGCCCCTGCCGCTACACGGTGACCGACGACGGCCTGGTGGTGCTGGCCAGCGAAGCGGGGGTGATCGAGTTCCCCCCGGAGCAGGTGCGGCAGAAGGGGCGGCTTCAGCCCGGGCGCATGTTCCTGGTCGATACCGTCGAAGGCCGCATCATCACCGACAACGAGATCAAGGGCAAAATCGCCCGGCAACGCCCGTACCGCCGCTGGCTGGAAGAGAACCGCATCGAGCTGCGGGGCCTGTTCCAGCCCTCGCGCACCGACCACGCCCCGCCTGAGACCCTGGCCCAATGGTTGCGGGCTTTCGGTTACACGCGTGAAGACCTGGACATGATCCTGGCGCCCATGGCCCGGGACGGCCAGGAGCCGGTCGGCTCCATGGGTACCGATACGCCCCTGGCGGTGCTCTCGGACCGCCCCAAGCTGCTGTACAACTACTTCAAACAGCTCTTCGCCCAGGTCACCAATCCGCCCATCGACCCCTTGCGCGAGGGGATGGTGATGTCGCTGATGGCGTTCACCGGCAAGCAGCGGAACCTGTTGGACGAGACGCCGCAGCATTGCCGGCAGTTGAAGCTTTCGCATCCCATATTGACCAACGAGGACATCGAGCGCCTGCGCCAGTGCAAGCGCGACGATTTCAAGGTGGTGACGCTGCCGGCGCTGTTTGATCCGGATGAGCGCGACCCGGGCGGAGCGCTCCAGCGGGCGCTGGACGATTTGGTGGACTCGGCCGAGAACGCCATCCGCGACGGGGCGTCGCTGTTGATCGTCTCCGACCGCGGGGTATCGCCCCGCAAGGCGGCCATTCCCATGCTGCTGGCCACCGGGGCCCTGCAGCACGGCCTGTTGGAGCGGCGGATTCGCAGCGAGGCCGGCATCGTGCTCGAGACCGGCGAAGCCCGCGAGGTGATGCACTTCTGCCTGTTGTGCGGCTACGGGGCCAAGGCCATCAACCCCTATCTGGCCTTCGAGGCCATCCGCAAGCTCCACGCCGAGGGGCGCTTCCCCGAGGGTACCGAACTCGATGAGCTGAACGACCATTACATTAGCGCCGTGAAAAAGGGCATCCTCAAGACCATGTCCAAGATGGGCATTTCGACCCTGCGGAGCTACCACGGCGCGCAGCAGTTCGAGGCCATCGGGCTGGCCCGCGAGGTCGTGGACCGCTATTTCACCGGCACCCCGTCGCGCATCGGCGGCGTGGGGCTGGATGTGATTGCCCGCGAGGCCCTGGCCCGGCATCGCGATGCCTTCGGCCCGCGCGACCCCGCCGCGCTGGAACTCGACTTCGGCGGCGAGTATCACTACCGGCTGGACGGCGAGCGGCACCTGTGGAACCCCACCACCATCACCAAGCTCCAGCACGCGGTGATCTACAACGACCCCGCCTTGTACGAAGAGTACGCGCAGGCGGTCAACGACCAGAGCCGGCAGTTGTGCACGCTGCGGGGGCTGCTGGAGTTCGTGCCGGGCGAGCCGGTCCCCCTGGAGGAGGTCGAACCGGTCTGCGAAATCGTCAAGCGGTTCTATACCGGTGCGATGTCGCACGGTTCGATCAGCAAAGAGGCGCACGAGACGTTGGCGCTGGCGATGAGCCGGCTGGGCGGCATGGCCAATACGGGCGAGGGGGGCGAGGACCCGGCGCGGTACCGGCCCGGCCCCGATGGCCAGCCGCTCAACTGCGGCATCAAACAGGTGGCCAGCGCCCGGTTTGGAGTGACCATCGAATACCTGGCCAACGCCCGGATGCTCCAGATCAAGATGGCCCAGGGGGCCAAGCCGGGCGAAGGGGGCCAGCTTCCCGGCCACAAGGTGACCGAGGAAATCGCCCGCCTCCGCCATGCCACCCCGGGGGTGTCGCTCATCTCGCCCCCGCCGCACCACGACATCTA
>JBBIQF010000621.1:0-3523 GCA_037442445.1 Planctomycetaceae bacterium | reverse complement strand
CGGCCGCGGACACGAACTTCCACGTTGAACGGGTGGGCCGGCTCCTCGGGTGGCGAGAGGGCGACAAGCAACCGCCGGGCCTCGCCTGCCGTGCTCACGGGCTGGCCGTTGATGTGGGTGATTTGCTGGCCCGGGGCCAGTCCGTTCTGGGCCGCGGGCGAACCAGGCTCTACGGCCGTGATGACCGGCAAGGTGTGGGGATCGCCTGCAATCTGCAAGCCTTGCAAGAACAGCTCGCCGTGTTCCAACTGATGCAAATAGGGGGGCGAGCCTGCGGGAAACCGGACCGCCCACGGCAGCTCGCACGCCCCGCCAAAACAGCAGCCGTTCAGAAAGCACCCCACCCGGCCGATCGCCAGGCCCAGCAGCATGCCCGGCGCCAACACGTCGAAGGTGGCCAACAGCGGCAGCTTCTGTTTCCACGCATAGCCTCCAAAGCCTACCAATCCGCCCAGAAGGGCCCCATACACCACGATACCCCCCTGGGTGATGTTGAGGATGGCTCCTAAGGTCTCGGCCAGCGTGGGGCGCTGGAAATCCGACCAATACTCGATCACATAGAACGCCCGTGCCCCCACGATGCCGCACACCACCCCCCAAAAGCACAGGGTGGCCACGGTTTCGGAACTCCACCCCCTTTGTCGGCCACGCCATACGCTCAGGCCGGTCCCCGCCAGGATCGCCAATAGCAGCATCACCCCGTACGAGCGGATGGGGAGTCCGAAACCGGGGACCACGATCCGCGGCATCACCTGCCAGATTACCAGTCCCAGCATGCCCAAGAGGACCACGTATTGACCGGTTTCGGCCCAACTCGGCCCGTGCCGCCATAGGGACCACCCCAGCACCCCAAGGCTGACGACTGCCCACACGGCCAAGAGCAATCCCCAGCCGAATACCGGCACACCTGCAATCTGTTCGGGAATGAACAACAACGTCTGGTGCACGAGAGTCTCTTAGAGGGTTGAGGTGACAGGTGACGGGTGACAGGTGACCGGGGGCGGAAGGGGGCTAAGGGGTGCAGGGCGGCGAGCAGCACATGGCGTACACAGGGCGGAGCACCAACCGGGACCGGCGGCCTATCAAGGTTCGAGCACGCAGTTATCGATCAGGCGGGTGTTGCCGATGCGTACCGCCAAGAGCAGCACCGCGGGTTTGTCCACGCCCGAGACCGGCTGAAGTGTCTCGGGGTCGGCCAGAGCCACGTAGTCGATCCGGGCGTCCGGGGCCGTGGCGATCACCCGCCGCACTTCCTCGACGATCTCCGCACCGCTGCGCCGTCCCTGGGCCACGAGTTCCTGCGCACGGCACAGCCCTCGCCAAAGGACCGTGGCCTGTTGGCGCTCTGCCGGGGCCAAATAGGCGTTCCGCGAACTCATCGCCAACCCGTCGGGTTCCCGCACAATGGGGCAGACGCGGATCGTGATCGGCAGGTCCAAGTCCCGCACCATCTGTTGGACCACGCGGGCCTGCTGGTAGTCCTTCTGGCCGAAGTAGGCCACGTCGGGCTGCACCATGTTGAACAGTTTGAGCACGATGGTGGCCACGCCCCGGAAGTGGGTGGGGCGGAACTCTCCCTCCAGCGGCTTGGCCACCCCTTCGACGTCCACCCACGTGGCATACCCCGGCGGGTAAACCTCGGCATCGGGCGGGGCGAAGACCAGATCGGCCCGGCCGACCAAATGCCCCAGGTCCGCCTCGAGGGTCCGCGGATAGCGGTCGAAATCCTCGTGGGGGGCGAACTGGCTGGGATTGACGTAGATCGACACCACGGTGTAGCCGCACTGGCTCCGCGACGCCTCGACCAGGCTCAGATGCCCCGCGTGCAAGGCACCCATGGTGGGGACCAGGCCGATGGTCTTCCCCTGGCGCCGGGCGGCCGACACCTCCTGCCGAAGCGCATGTACCGTGGTCACAAGCTGTGGCGTTGCACCAGTCTCAGGCATGGGCGCTGCGACCCCTAGTTACACCGTAGCCCGTCAATCCATCGCCTCGATGGCCGCCCGGATTTCCTCGACCGCGCCGGCAATGTCGGGCACCGCCAGGCGGAGCAAAGGGCCGAGGTCCGCCCGGGCGAGTTCCCCAGCCAGGGCGCGAAACTGCTCCGTGCCTGCCGGGCAGGCTTCTGGAAGACCGCCGAGGCCGGCCGGATCGGGCGTATCCCCCTGCCCGGTCCAATCCAGAAACACCGTCAACCGCGGCCGAGCCACCGTTTGCGAGGCAGCGTGCCACTGGGCCTCAAACGCGGTGAACTGCTCGGAATCGAGGCACGCCCGCGCGATCGCCAGCGTCTGGCCAAACCAGAAATCGCTGATGGCATACGGGCCCGACGGCGGCCCTGCCGGCAGGTTGCGGGCCAACAGCTCGGCCTGCCGGCGCATGGATTCTAACGCCCAGCCCCCGGCCACGCCAGACGAATCGCCAACCCGCCCGGGGGGCGGACAGGCGTGCGGCGGAGACGGGGCCGGTTGGTCGAGAATGGCGCGGCCGCCTACCGCTGCGGCCGCCGCCCGGGCCACCTGCGTTGCAGCTTCAGGCACGCCCGCCGCGATGGCCACGTAGCGCGGCGAGCTGTCCAGATGCGCCAGCAGCCGCGCCATCGACCAGCCCACCCGCGGATGGACCATCTGGGGCGCCACCTCGGCCGCCGGCTCGAGCACGAAACGCCGCCAGGCCATCCGCGGATGCGGAAGCACCAGTACCGGGCTATCGAGCACCACGCGGTCGAACAGCAGCAAGTCCAGATCGATGGTGCGAGGGCCAAAGCGCTCGCCGCGGACCCGGCCCAAACGCTGTTCCACCTCGAACAGGCGGGCGCTCAACTGCTCGGGGCTAAGCGAGGTTTCCACCAGCATGGCGCCATTGAGAAACGGGGGCTGCCCCGCGGGCCCCCCGGCCGGCCGGGTCTGGCGCCACCGGCTGCACGCCACAAGCCGCACCGCGGGCGGAGCGGCCAGGATGCGCACGGCCTGTTCCAAGGCGGCCTGGCGGTCGCCAAGATTGGAACCCAAACCGATAAGCGCTAGACTCATGCTGCGGTTGGCCTGCGGGAGGGCGTTTGGCCTCGGGCGGATGGGTGCTTAGCGCCGGCACGACCCCGGGAGTGTGTGCTTGCGGCTTGCGCCGGGCCTTGGGTCATTGGTGCTTGGTCATTGGTCATTCGTCATTTGGCTTTCGACATTCGTCATTCCCCGGCCCGCCGGCCCCGCCCGCGTGCAACGATGCACCCAGCCTGCTAGAATCAATAGGGAAGGGGCTTCCCTTCCTGGCGCGGATCAGCCTTGTGCGTGCGGGTATGCTTCTGGATCGCGAAGAATACATCGAGCAAGCCTACTTTTATCGCACCCTGCGCGAGCGGATGCAGCAGGGCATGTCCACCCAGGAGCTTTTGACCTCCATCCGGCAGGAAATCCTTTCCACCACCAAGCTGCCGATGGCTCTGGAGTTCATGGCCAGCGAGCTGAAGCTGACCGGCGGCTTTGGCTCGGCCATGGCCCGGCTGCCCCATTATTTTACCGCCTTC
>JBBIQF010000620.1:0-3536 GCA_037442445.1 Planctomycetaceae bacterium | reverse complement strand
TCAGCGCCTCGACCGCTCCCGGCGAGCGACCGTGCCTGGGCCGGCAGGGGTCCGTAGCCTGTGCCGGCCGCACCGGGTCTTTACGGGTCCAGCTTTTGACCCGGCGCTCGGGCCGCGCTAGCCCCGGGGATTGAATCACCCGATGCCGCTAAGGTCTTCAAAAAGGGCGTCGACGAACGAATTGGCGTCGAAGACCGCCAGGTCCTCGGCTTTTTCGCCGATGCCGACGAACTTCACCGGCAGCCCGACCTGTTGCCGGATCGCCACGACCACGCCCCCCTTGGCCGTACCATCGAGCTTGGCCAGCACGATGCCCGTGCAATGCACCGCATCGGTGAAGCGCCGCGCCTGGCTGATGCCGTTTTGGCCAGTAGTGGCATCGAGCACCAAGAGCACCTCATGGGGGGCGCCGGGCACTTGTTTGCCGAGCACGCGGTGGATTTTGCCCAGCTCCTGCATCAAGTTCTGGCGGGTCTGGAGCCGGCCAGCGGTATCCACGATGCACACGTGGGCGCCGGTTTGCAGGGCCCGGGCAGCGGTTTGATGCGCGACACTGGCCGGGTCGCTCCCCGACTGCCCCCGCACGATTTCCACGCCCAGGCGGTCGGCCCAGATGGACAACTGCGAGATCGCCCCGGCCCGGAACGTGTCGGCCGCCCCAAGCACCACCTTCTTGCCCTCGGTTTGAAACAGATAGGCCAGTTTGGCGATCGAGGTCGTCTTGCCGCAGCCGTTGACGCCGCATACCATGATCACCGTCGGCCCCTCGGCGGCAAAGCAGATCGGAGAAGCCGGCTGTTCCAACAGGGCCTTGAGCTTGCCTTTGACGCGATCGAGCACCTCGCCCATCTCCACCACCCGGGCGCGATACTGGCTGTTGACCTCGTCGACGACCGCCTGGGCGGCCTGGACGCCCATATCGGTCCGGATCAACAGCGCGAACAACTCGTCGAGGAACGCCTGATCGACCAGCCGGCCTTTGCTCTTGAAAAGGTCGCGGATGTCGGTATGCAGCAACTGGCTGGTCTTTTTGAGGCCCTGTTTGAGTTTTTCGAGCAGTCCCATAAGGTGGTGTTGTCGGTGCGCTACAGTGTGGGGTCCGCAGTGGTTTGGCAGCCGGTCGCGGCCGCGCTAGCCCGAAGGCGCCAAATTGGGCGGCGGGCTAGCCGGTTCCCGGGCGTCCGGCGCCGGCTGGGCGGCCGCATGCTGGTGCAACAGGCGGTCGAGGATGCCGTTGACGAACTGGGCCGAGTGGGCGGCCCCGTAGCGTTTGGCCAGTTCGATGGCCTCGTCTAGGGCCACCCGGTCGGGCGTGTCGCCGTAGAGCATCTCATAGGCGCCCAAACGAAGGATGTTGCGGTCCACGACGGCCATCCGGGCCAGGCTCCAATGGGCGGCGGTCTGCTGGATCAGGCGGTCGAGTTCCGCCGCGTGGCGCCGCACACCGCCGATCAGGCTCAAGGCAAAGGCCGCCAACTGGGGATCCCGCAACCGCCGGCGGACGAACCGCTCGCCAATCGAAGGGCTGAGGCTAGGGTTCAAATCGTCTTGATATAGCACCTGGAGGGCCACTTCGCGGGCCCGGCGCCGGCGGAGCATCTTTCGCGGAAAGCCGGAGGCGATGGGGTTTCCCGGATTCCCGCCCGCATGGGAATTTTCCGGCATCCCTCCTGGCGCGGTCTGGGCGCCTGCCGGATTGCCGGCCTCATGCGGAACTTCCTCGCTCGAAGGCCAGTTCGGGTGCTGGCCCGGAGGGTTGCCTTTGCCAACGGGGAGCCGGGCCAGCAGATTCACCATTTCCAGGGCGGCCTCGGCGCACTCGACTCCCTTATTGCCCACGCGGCTGTCGGGTTGGTCTTTGCCGCGGGTGCCGGCCACGGGACCGGACCGGGCCAGCGCCTGGTCCAAGGTGTTGCACGTCAGCACGCCAAACAGCACGGGCACGCCATGCCGCATGCCGATCTGGGCCAAGGCCAGGCTCACGGCCCGGTTGATGTGCTGGTCGTGGGTGGTCTCGCCGCGGATCACCGCACCCAGGCAAAGCACGGCCAAGTACTGGCCGCTGGCCGCCAAGCGCTCGGCCACGGTGGGAATCTCGAACGCCCCGGGGGTCCACACCACGTCGATATCCTCGTCCCGGACCCCATGTTCCCGCAGGGTCTCGAGCGCCCCCTCCAACAGCCCCTGAGTTACCGTGCGGTTGAAGCGGGATACCACAATCGCAAACCGGCCCGGAACCGGGGCCGTCTGACCTTCGTAAACGTTGGGCACGGCAGGACGAAGCTCGCGGTAGTCGGCCAAACGGGAACCATCCCACGCATGGATTATAGGGTTGCCGGCCGGAGTGCGTCAGGGGCGGCTCAGGCACCCAGCCACCGGGCGGCCTCCTTGGCCCAATACGTGAGAATGATGCTCGCCCCCGCCCGGCGAATAGCGGTGAGCGTTTCCAGGGCCACCCGCTTCTCGTCCAGCCAGCCCAGCCGGCCCGCCGCCTTGATCATGCTGTACTCGCCCGAGACGTTGTACGCGGCCAGGGGAACGCCGGGGAACTGATCGCGGGCCATGCGGAGGATATCCAAATACGCCAGCGCCGGCTTGACCATCACCAGATCGGCGCCTTCGGCCAGGTCGAGGGCGATTTCCCGCATGGCCTGGCCTGCGGACGCGGCCGGGTCCATCTGGTAGCTCCGCCGGTCGCCGAACTGCGGGGCGCTTTCGGCCGCCTCGCGGAACGGGCCGTAAAATGCGCTGGCGTACTTGGCCGCGTAGCTCAGAATCGGCACGTGGTGGAAGCCGGCCCGGTCCAGGCGGCGGCGGATGGCCCGCACCATGCCGTCCATCATGCCGCTGGGCGCCACGATATCGGCCCCTGCCCGGGCATGTGCCAGCGCCTGATGCCCCAGCATGGCCAGCGTCGTGTCGTTATCCACATCTACCCGCCCCGACACCGTGCATAGCGCCCCGCAATGGCCATGGTCGGTGTACTCGCAAAAACACACGTCGGTAATCACCAGCAATTCGGGGGCGGCCGCTTTGATCGCCCGCACCGCCTCCGGGATGATCCCCAGGTCGCTCATGGCATCGCTCCCCCGGGGATCCTTGGACGCAGGTATCCCGAACAAGAGCACCCCGCCCAACCCCAGCGACACCGCCTGGCGGGCCTCGTCAGCCAAGAGGTCGGGCGAAAGCTGGCAATGGCCGGGCATGGACGCGATCTCTTGCCGTACCCCCCGGCCGGGACGAACAAACAGCGGCAATACCAGATTGGCCGGGCTGAGTGCCACCTCGCGGACCAGCCGGCGAATCCCCGGATGATACCGCAGGCGCCGCATGCGGACCGTCGGAAAGTTGCCCGGCAACACGTCTTGCCTTGAGTCCACAGATGCTCCTTTCCCGCAAGTCCACGGAACTCATCGCCCCGCACCCTGCCCCACTTTTACCCCATCCCACCGGCGGCGACAAGCGATCGCGCCCCGCCTTGTGGCCCGTTGCGTTGTGAGTAATCGCATGGCCGGCAAAGCGTTGCAGCGAGGCGC
>JBBIQF010000619.1:0-3544 GCA_037442445.1 Planctomycetaceae bacterium | reverse complement strand
CCCACTGGGCCGGCCGGGCACCCAGGTCGCCAGGCTGCTGTGGCGCTATTGGGCGGGATGAACCGCCGGCTAGGCCGGCTTTGTCCAGTGCAATGGTGTGTTGCTTAACGTGCATTCCTTAGGAGAGACATCCATGATGCTTTCGCGACGCGACTGTTTACGCGGCGGATTGAGCGCCGCCTTGGCGGCGGCTGTGTCTGGGATGGGTGTTGCCGCGGCCAAGAAGAAGATTCCCATCGGGCTTCAAGTGTATTCGGTCCGCGAGGCGGCGGCCAAGGACCTGGCCGGCGTGCTCAAGGCCATCGGCCAGATGGGGTACGAAGGGGTCTAGTTCGCCGGGTACTACGGGCACGAGGCCAAGGCGATCCGCAAGATGCTGGACGACAGCGGCCTGAAGTGCTGCGGCACGCACATCGGGCTGGAGACGCTGCTGGGCGACCAGTTCGCCCGCACCGTCGAGTTCAACCAGGTGCTGGGCAATCGGTTCTTGATCGTCTCCTGGATGCCGGAGTCGCGGTTCGCCACCGTCGAGGTCGCCAAGAAGACGGCGGCCCTGTTCAACGAACTGGCCGCGAAGGCCAAACCCCACGGCATGCGCGTGGGCTATCACGCCCACGGTGGCGACTTCAAGAAAGTGGGCGACCAGACCGCGTGGGAACTCTACTTCAGCAACACCGTGCCCGAGGTGGTCATGCAGATGGACATCGGCAACTGCCTGGGGGCCGGCGGGGATCCGTATGCGATCCTTCGCAAGTTCCCGGGCCGCTCGGCCACGATCCATCTCAAAGAGCACGGCGGCAAGCGGGGTGCGCCGCTTGGCGAGGGCGAGGTGCGGTGGAAAGAGGTGTTCGAGATCTGCGAGACCACTGGCGGCACCGAATGGTACATCGTCGAGCAGGAGAGCTACGCCGTGCCGCCGCTGGAAAGCGTGCGAATCTGCCTCCAGAATCTCCGCAAGATGGGCAAGTAGCTGCGGCTGGGCAGCCGGATGCGGCGGCCATCGGGCCCCTCCCGGCCAAGGGCGGTCCGCCTACTCGGGCCGGCTCGGCGGGGAGGGGCCTGGGGTTCTTTGCAGTTCCCGCTGGAGGTCGACGAGCAACAGTTGGATGGCGCACACCTGCCGACTGAGTTCTGCCACTTCGTCCGACAGGCTCACGACGTGGTCGCACAGTCCTGCGACCAGCAGGGCCAGTTGGGGGAGGTCTTGAAGCGAGCATCCGGCCGCAAGCCGGTTGGCGTGGCTTTTCAACTGGATCAGCGGGGGCATAAGCGGACCTTGCGGCGTGCGGGTGCGAAGCCGGCAGGCCTAGCGGACCAAAACGGTGGGGGCGGGCCGGCCAGGCTGGGGCTCCGCCGCGGGGGGCGAGTCAACTTGGCCTCGTCCCCGGGCGAAGGACAGCAGGGCTTCGACGATCAACCACACGGCCATGGCCAGCACCGCCAGCGAGACGGCCGTCAAGGATGTTTTTTCCAACAGCGAGAGTTTGGGCCCGGTCCAGTAGCTGGGAATACTGGCCAGCATCGCCCACGCCGAGGTCACCAGCATGGCCAGCATGGGAAGGATCGTGTAGGCGATTGGGGCCCGGAGCTTGTAGAGGAACACGCTGACCGTCAGCAGGGTGAGGCCCGCCAGCAACTGATTGGTGGCACCGAAGAGCGTCCAAAGCGTTTTGCCGGCCGGCACCAGGGCGAAGAAGGCGATCCCTCCCACAGCCAGGGCCGAGGCCACGTACCGATTGGCCAGCCGCTCCAGGCGGATCGATCGGAGGATCTCTTCGATGTTGAACCGCAACAGGCGCGTAGCCGAGTCGAGCGTGGTCAGGGCGAACGACACGATGGTGACGGCCAGCAGGGTTCGGCCAAGGTCGGCGGGGATGCCCAGCTTATTCAAGTAATTGGCCCCGCCGTGGACCACGGCGCTGAGTTGGGTGGCCAATTGGCCCTTGCCGATGCCTCCCCAACTGGAGTACGGCCCGCCGGAGCGCCAAGCTTCGACCCCCAGGCCGGCCACACAGGCCATGATGACCAGGATGGCCAAGGCCCCTTCGACCAGCATGGCCCCGTAGCCGATGGGAAGCGCGTGGCTTTCGCGATCGAGTTGCCGGACGGTGGTGCCGCTGGACACCAGCGAATGGAAGCCGCTGACCGCCCCGCAGGCGATCGTCACGAACAGGAAGGGGAACCAGGGCGGGGCGTCGGGCACATGGAGCCGAAATGGCTCGGCCACGATGCGGTTCTCCGGCGCACCGGTCAGGCCGGCAATGATTAACCCCAACAGGATGGTGGCCAGTGCGAAATAAAGCTGGAAGCTATTGATGTAGTCCCGCGGCTGCAACAGCAGCCACACCGGCAGCACGGACGCCAAGAAGGCATACCCTAAGAGCAGCCCCACCCACGCATATCCGGCGCGGGCAGCGGCGGACTCCACGGCCGCTGCCTTATCGCCCTGGCCTTGGGCGCGGAAATACTGCATGGCCGCCTGGGCCCCGTAAGGAGGCGGAATCGCCGCTGATGGGTCGCTTGCCGGTTCGCCGCACCCCTGGGCCACGGCCTGGGCGACCTCGGGGGTGGTGAACCAGGTGTAGGTCAGCACCGGCTGGCGCAGCCCCAAGACGATAAGCCCTGCGAATACCGCCAAGGCCACCACGGTACTGGGCAGCAGCCGGGCCCTCAGCCGGTACACGGCCAGGCCGAATGCCACCGCCACGAGCATCAAGCCGAACGAGGGGATGATGGCGTCGGGGTTGAAGCCCACGAAGAGGTTCGATAGCGCGATAACGAAACTCCCCATGGCCAGCGACATGAGGAAGAAGATGATCACCAGGGCCAGCAGCCTGGCCCGGGGGCCCATCAAATCGCGGCAGACGTCGCCGATGGTCCGGCCCTGGAACCGCAGGCTGACCGTCAATGCGCCCAGGTCGTGTACTGCCCCGATGAAGATGCACCCCAACACGACCCACAGCACGGCCGGCACCCAGCCCCAAATGACCGCGATGGCCGGCCCCAGGATCGGCCCCAATCCGGCAATCGACGCGAAATGATGCCCAAAGAGCACCGGCAGGCGGGTAGGTACGAAATCGATGCCGTCCTGCCGGGTGTGTGACGGCGTGGCACGCTGGGGGTCTAATCGAAACACCCGCCGCCCGAGGAACCGGGCATACACCAGGTAAGCCACGACGAAAGCGGCAAGCGCCAGTAAAGTGACTAGCGTAGCATTCTCGAACATTGCGCAAACCCGCAAAAGCGCCTTGTTATGCCCCCCTTGATCCGCGCTAGTATTGCACGCCCCAAAGCCCGGGGCAAGTCCAGCGCAAGTCCCCAGCCGAGACATTGCGATCCGGGCCAGCACGCATTGCCCCATGTGGAAACGGCAAGAAGGCGGTCGAGCGGCCAACGCGGCTCGCGGGCTCCCGCGCACTCGCCCCGTCCAGCGGTTCACCCTATCGCCCCGCTCAGGGCTTGCTGGCCGGACGCAGCGGTCTAGGATGATAGGGTTTTCGGAATTCCAGGGTACCTGCGGCGGCGGGTATCCCCACCCGGTTCT
>JBBIQF010000618.1:0-3550 GCA_037442445.1 Planctomycetaceae bacterium | reverse complement strand
GCGGACACGTCACCTGGCTGCGAATGGCCATCAAAGGTCCCCCCTTTGCCGAAAACCTCGCCTAGGCTGGGCATGGCCCGGCGGTGGGTGCCCGAGGCGGCCTGCCGGCCGGGCGCTGCCCGCCCCATGCGCCGTGCCCGCTACAGCCGGTGCCGGCCCCGCCATGGGGCATTTCCAAACCGGTGCTGTTCGCCAAGGGCAATGCCACCCTAGCGCGTGATCAATGGTGTTGTGTCGGTCGGTCCTGGCGGCTGCGTGTCGGCCTCCAGCGTCTTGCCGTACTGCTGGAGCAGGTTGAACAGTTCGCCGGCCGCGGCGGCTGCCTCTTTATCGAAGCGGGCCAGGCCGCGGATGCGTTCCCAGCCGGCCAAGGCCGCCTGGTAGGCCTGGCGAGGATTGCCACGCTCGGCCCATTGCCGGGCCTTGGCGGCAGCATCGCGGGCGGCAGCGACGGCCTGGGCAAGCTGCTGGGGCGAAAGTCCGACAGCGGCCGCGGGATCGCCACCTGGTCCCTGGCCGCCGGCAGCCGGCGAGGTGGCCTTCTCAGCGGGAAAGCCGGTCCCCATACCCGGCAGCCCGCCTCGGCCAGGCGTATTACTCGCCGGTTTTTCCGTGGAGCTTTGGCCGCCGGTTCCACCACCGGGCTGGGCCTGGGCAGACTTGTCTGCGGAGGACGGCGGCTTCGCATGGCCATTGCCCGGCCCTGAAGGACCGCCTTGCGCGCCGCGTTGGCTTTCATCTTGTATTTCGGTGTGGGACTCTGTGGCCGCTTGGCCGGCTTCGCCGGGCGGCCCGTGCGACTTGGCCGAGGCATCGCAGGCTGGCGGTTCTTTGGCCGTTTCCTGTGCCTGGGGTTGCGGTGGCGTCTCCGCCTGCTGGCGGCTGGGGTCTTGCTTTTTGAGCGGGTCTACCGTCTTGGAGCAGCCTCGCCAAGCCAGCACGCCCAGGGCGAGCAGCAGGGCTACGAGCACCAGGGCCGGCAGAACCCATTTGAGCGTCCCTTCGGAGCCGGGCATGGTGGAGCGCTCCCCCATGATGGTCGGGATATGGGCAAGTCAGTCAGGCCGCGGTGTCTGCCATGGTCATACGACCTCTGTTCCGCCCGGCGGGCGGGAGTGGGACCTGGAGTTCGCAGCCGAAGGCCTAGTGCTGGTGTCCACGGGCGCACGCCCGACAATCGACCCATCCCGTCCCCCCACAGCGGGTGCACCGGCTGCGGACCGTTCCGGTTTGCGTCACCACGGTACCGGTGTCGCGATCGGCCCCCAGGACCCTCGTGGCCGAGGAGCGCACCGCCCCGCGCACACACGCAGGGCACTTTACCGTGCCGTAACCCAGGCAGAACATGCACCAGTCTTCGGCAAGGCCCGGCGGGTCCGGCCAGCGGAAGTTTTTGCCCGCCTCGCCGTCGGGCAGCATATAGTGGAACGCGGGCATGCGGTTGGCCCGCGCCGCGACATCCACCTTGCGGGCCAACAGGTCCAGCGCCCGGGAGTGTTCCGGCGATAGAATCAGCCGGCGGTTGCTGGCCAAGAGGCAGGTCCGGGCGATGTTCTGCACCACTTGGTCCGGCGGTGGCGAGCCGGCCGCAAGAACGGCATCCCAGTGCCGCAAGGCCAAGCCCGCCTTGTTGGTTCGCAAACGGACCAAAGCCAGGTTATTGAGTACCGCCAGGCTCTTGGGCTGGAGTTTTGCGCACTGGTTGAAGTGCTTTTCGGCATCGTCCCATTCGTGTGCCACGACGGCCTCCAATAGGCCGAGGGCAAAAAGCACCTCGAACCGGTTGCGGTCGGCCTTGAGGGCATCGAGCAGTTTTCGATATCCGACGGGATACCGGCCCTGGGCCACCAGCCCCATGCCATTTTCAAATAGCTCCGTGGCATCGGGGGACGCGGCAGCGGCCGGGGTGTCGGGCTTTGGTTCGGCGGGCATCGTGCCCGGAGGCGCAAGGGCCGAGACCTTAGGCTTTGGTTGCTCGGGTGCGGCAGGCTCCGCATCCTCTTTCGGTCGAGGAGGGGGCAATTCGGGTACCGGCCGTGGCCAGTCGCCGGCCGACGAGGGGCCGGCGTTTGCGGGGGCGGCATCGGCCGGCTTGGCCGGCGGAAACACGAACGGGCCGGGCAGTGGGGCCTGCGGCAACGGCGGGGTTTGCCTTGGGGCTGCCGCGGCCTGCGGCTTGGCGGGAACTGTCCTTGCCGGAAGCGGGTGCCCAGGCGCAGCCGCGGTGGTAGCGGCCGGCACGGCCGGCGCTGCACTTGGACGAGGTGGCGCCGCCGGGACCGCAGGCGACTTGGCCGCAGCGGCGCCCTTGCCGGCTGGGTCCGTCTGCCGGGCCACTTCCTGTCGGTTGAAAACGCCGGCATATCGCGCCAAAAGCCAAGCACAAGCCATGGCAGCCAAGGCCGCAGAAACGACCGTCACCAGGCGCCGTAGCGCCAGGTCCTGGCGGCGCCGTGCCGCGGCTGGCCTGGGGGCCGAAGCTTTCGGCGTCCAGGTCACACCCAGAGGCCCGATGGCCGGACTTTGGCTGGCGTGTTCCATCCACGGCGAAACTGCGGGTGCACGTGGCCTGGGCACAACCGCCCGCAGCTCCGCATCGTAAGCCGCTTTTCGAACCGGGTCCAACAAGCACAGGCGGGCGCGGGCGACTTCATTTAGCAGGCGTTGGGAAACTTCGGCCTGCGAGCCGGCCTGGAATGTTCGGAGATAGGCCATCTGCCGGTCGGCGGCTGCGGCGATCACCTCCGAATCCGATTCGAATCGGCCGATGCCCAACAGCCGGTAATGGTCCGGGGGCTGCTCCTCGGGCGGAATGCCAAGCCACTTGTGGTAGGCGTCAAACATGCTGCCCCTTCCTTAGCGCGAAGAACGGAATGTGCGCCCGCCCCTTGCGGCATCCGCCTGCCGCCAGGTGGCGGTACCGAGGTGCCAACAATAAGACCAGCATAGTCGCACTCCTGTGCCGGATCAAGGCCCCCGCCCCGGCCCGCCCCCCCCATATCGGAGCGGCCGGCCCCATGGCAGCCCCCCGGTTTTGGCCCCCACATGCACTGTGCCTGACCCGCCGGGGTGTAAAAAGGCCGTGAATCGCCATCCGGCCGCCTGCATGGTGTGTTGGGCACAATTTTTTATTGGCCTATCACCAGCGGGCGGGGCGAAGCGGCGGCGGCATCAACCCTTTTTGCGTTGGGCGGGTTTAAGGGTGCGCGGCCGGGCCGCTTGGGTCGCACCCCGGCGCAACCGGGCCGGCGGGGCGGCCCAGGAGCGTATCTCGAGCCCGGAGGAACCAATTGCGCACCCGAACCCAAAGACCTCGTTTCGACTGCGCAATGATCGCGGCAAGCTGGGCTTCCAGATCCGCCATGCGGTCTTCCATCTGGCGATGGCGGGCTTGAACGTGCGCTAGCTCGCCGCCCATGGCGCGCGCCTGTTGGGCCAGGCCGTCGACCGCCCGCGCCAACCCGGCCAGTTGCTCCTCGCACTGTCGACGCCAGTCGACGGCCGCTTGGTGTTCGCTGTGTGCTGACGCTGCTACCGAGGCCAGTTGCTG
>JBBIQF010000617.1:0-3573 GCA_037442445.1 Planctomycetaceae bacterium | reverse complement strand
GAGCTGGCCAATCGCCTCCGCGCCCAGGTGGCCGAGAAAACGGGCATCCCGGCCAGCGATGTCCGCGTCACCTGCACCCACACGCATTCCATGCCCGCGTTCTGCTTCACCCGTCAATGGGGAGGCATCCCGCAGGAGTACATGGCCACGGTCCAAAAGTGCGCGGTCGAGGCCGCCGGCCGGGCCTGCGAGGACCTCGCGCCGGCCGAACTGTTGGTGGGCACCAGCCGGGCCAAGGGCGGAACCCACAACCGCACCACGAAGACGTTCTTGACCGACGAGAAGTTCGGCCCCGAGGCCACCGACAGCACCCGCTGGCTGGATACCACCGTTCATGCCCTCTTACTACCCCGGGCGGGCAAGCGGACCCTGTGCTGGTACCATTTTTCGGCCCATGCGGTGTGCTACGCCGATGAACAGGCGGGGCCCGACTTGCCGGGCGAAGTCGCCGAGCGTGTGCGCCGAAACGAGAAGCTCGACCCCGGGTTTCTCCAGGGGCATTGCGGCGACGTGAACCCCGGCGACGGCAAGGACTGGCGGGGCGAAATCCGGCAGACCGTCTCGGCCATCTACCCTGCGGTGAAGGAGGCCATCGCCAAGGCGGCACCCGTGCCGGGCGTCCCCCTGCGGAGCCTGCGCGAGGAGTTCCGCATCCCCTATGACCTCGATCGCTTCCGCAGTTGGCTTGCGCGCTATCGGCAGGATCCCAAGGCGTGTACCAGCGGGGAATGGGTCGATGAGGGTTTTGCCGAGGACTGGTACCGCGGCAACGCCGGGCGTGATCTGAAGGAGACCCATTTGCCCGTTCCGCTAAGTGCCCTGCGCATGGGTGAGGTAGCGATGTTGTTCCACCCCACCGAGCTATACAGTTATTACGGGTTGGCCATCCGCCGCGATTCGCCGTTTCGGCACACGCTGGTGGTGGGCTATACGGACGACATGGTGGGCTATCTTCCCGATCCGAAGGCCTACGAGGCGGGCGAGTACGCGGCGCTGACGGTGCCCAAGATTCTGGATTATCCGCCGTATGCGCCCACGGCGGCCCGGGAGATGGCGGCCGCGGCCATCAAGCTCTTGGCCCGCCTGCGATAAGCGGCTTCCACCCGGGCAGCCGGCGGCTTACAATGGAAAAGGTCGAGTGATGCATGTTGCCCCATTCCGATGAGGGAACCTGTGACCGATACGCCGGCCCAGCGGCGGCCGTGTAACAATTCTCCGGCTTTGGAGCGTGCTTTGGTTGCGGCCCGTGTGGCCGAGGAGAACCGCGGGCGCGACATCACCATCCTCGACATGCGCGAGCTGACCACGCTGTTCGACTTCTTTGTGATCGTCACGGGGACCAGCCGCCGCCAACTGCACGCCATGAGCGAGGAGATCGACCGGGTGCTGGAGCACCAGATGGGCGATCGGCGCCTGGGCATCGAGGGGTACGAGGAAAGCCGCTGGATCCTCTTGGATTATGGGGACATCGTGGTCCATCTGTTCGATGCCGAGACGCGGCAGTACTACGCTTTGGAGGATTTGTGGAGCCGGGCGCCGCGGATTCCCTATTCCGGCCGGGTCGCCTCGCCCTCGTAGGGCCGACTGAGGATGAGTCTGCTGGCGGAACTTCGCAGCCGGTTTCGGCAAGCGCTGGAAGAGTGGGTTGGCCCGGCCCTGGCCAAGGAACTCTTGGCCGCCGTGCGCCGCAGCCAGGACCCGCGGTTTGGCGACTACCAGGCCAACCTGGCCATGCCTCTGGGCAAGCGTCTGGGCCGGCCGCCCCGCCAGGTGGCCCAGGAAGTGGTGGCCCGCTTGCCGTGGCAGGACCTCTGCTACGAGCCGGAGATCGCCGGCCCGGGGTTCATCAATCTGCGCGTGCGGGACGAGGCCTTGGCCCGGTACTTGGCGGCCGCGGTGCCGGACCCGCGCTTGGGCATCCGGCCCGTAGCCCAGCCCCGCACCTACGTGATCGACTATTCGGCCCCCAACGTGGCCAAGCCGATGCACGTGGGCCACATCCGCTCCACGGTGATCGGCGACAGCATCTGCCGGACCCTGCGGTTCTTGGGGCATCGGGTCATCAGCGACAACCATCTGGGCGACTGGGGCACGCAGTTCGGAATGATTCTTTACGGGTGGAAGCGGGGGCTATTGGACCGGGCCGCTTACGCCCAAGACCCGGTGCGCGAGCTAGCCCGGGTGTATCAGCTCGTCAACGCCCTGGCCACCCGCTGGGCCCACCGGCGCCAGTTGCCCGAGCGCCAAGCGGAACTCCAGCGCCTGAAAGACGAATACCGCCGGCTGGCCGACCTGGCGCCCGCCCATGCCCCCCAGGCCCGCCAGCGCGATAAAGACCTCCGCAAGCTCCAGGCCGCCATCGCGGAGATCGAGGAGGAGATCTGCCAGGTCCAATCGGCTTTCGACCCGCAGGGCGGCGATCCCGAGTTCGCCCGGCTGCTTCTGGCCCACGAAGATGTCGACCGCCACGTCCTTGCCGAGACGGCCCGGCTGCACGACGGCGATCCCGAGAACCGCCGCATCTGGGAGGAGGTTCTCCCCCTGTGCCGCCAGGCCATCGACGCCATCTACCGCCGCCTGGGCGTCGCTTTCGACTACACCCTGGGCGAGAGCTTCTACCACGACCGGCTGGCGGGCCTGGTCGAGGAGCTTTTGGCCCGGGGCATCGCCCGGTACAGCGACCAGGCGGTATGTATCTTCCTCGACGGTTTCGAGGCCCCGATGATCGTGCGCAAGCAGGACGGGGCCTTCCTGTACGCCACGACCGACCTGGCCACGCTCCGCTACCGGATGGAGACGTGGCACCCCCACGCCATCCTCTACGTGGTCGATCACCGGCAGAGCCTGCACTTTGCGCAACTGTTTGCTGCCGCCCGGCGGATGGGCTACCGCGACGTGGAACTGGTGCACGTGAGTTTCGGCACGGTGCTGGGCAAGGATGGCCGGCCCTTCAAGACCCGCGCCGGCGATACCGTGGGCCTGGAGAGCCTCTTGGACGAGGCGGTGCGCCGGGCGGAAGCGATCGTCTCGGCCAACGACGACGCCAAGCCCGACGGGCCGGAACTGCCTCCTGACCAGCGCCGCCGCATCGCCGAGGTGGTGGGCATCGGCGCTTTGAAATACGCCGATCTTTCGCAAAACCGCACCAGCGACTACGAGTTCGATTACGACAAGATGCTGGCGATGAACGGCAACACCGCCACGTACATGCAGTACGCCTATGCCCGGGTGCGGAGCATCTTCCGCAAGCAGGGGATCGACGCCGAGGCGCTGCGTGCCGCGGGCGTGCCGATCGTGCTGCCCACCGCCGCGGAACGGGCGCTGGGCCTGGAACTGCTCCGCTTTGGCGAGGCCATCGATCTGGCACTGGACGACTACCGCCCCAATCAGTTGACCAACTACCTGTACGAACTGGCCAACCGCTACTCGGCCTTCTACGAGCAATGCCCGGTGCTGAAGGCCGAGACCGACGAGCTCCGCCAAAGCCGGCTGCTGTTGTGCGACTTGACGGCCCGGACCATTCGCCAGGGGCTGGAGTTGTTGGGGATCGAGGTGGTGGAGAAGATGTAGGGG
>JBBIQF010000616.1:0-3576 GCA_037442445.1 Planctomycetaceae bacterium | reverse complement strand
AGTGGCAAACAGTATCAAACTTGCGTCCCCAGGGTCAAGCGGAGTTCGCACCCCGGTTCTCCGCCACTTCTCCTAGACCAAAGCGCCCAGGCCGGTCGAAAGCAATAAACGGACCATCGCCACTCGGGATGCTCGCAAGCGCAAGGGAGCACTGCGTTGAAACTGGCGAACCCGTTGAGGTTATTCTATCTGTTCCATCTTGCCAAGCCCGCCAGCGACCGGCCTGTCCACCGTGCTGTATACCAATCGCATGCCTGCACTCTCATGGAGATCGGCTTGCGCCAATGCCGCCGCGCCCTGCGGCTAATCGAGATCGCAGGTATGGTGTCCCCCATTTCGGGTGTACGCTATGTGGGGGTCGATCCCTTCGAACTCCGCGAACCCCCAAGCGGCCCAGGCTATTGCCTCAAAGACGCGTATCGCGTGTTGCGAAAAACACAGGCCAAGATCCAGCTATTGCCCGGGGACCCGTTGTCGGCCTTGGCCCGGATGGCCAATTGGCTCAAGCCGGTGGACCTGTTGGTCGTGTCGGCTGGCGTGGACCCGCGGTCCATGGAGCTGGCTTGGTTCTATATCCCTCGCATTCTCCATAATAAGTCCTTGGTGTTTCAAGAGATACGCATACCGGGGAGCGACCGGGTGGAAGTGCGCCGGCTGGGGCGGGGGCAGATCGAAAGGTTGGCCGCGGCCGCCCGGTCCAGGCGTGCGGCATGACGGTGGGACACGCATAACCCAAAAGAAGGGTTCGCTTCGGCTGCCCTCGCTGCCTAAGATTAGGGGAAGTCCAGCCCTAGGCTGTTTTCCCCTATGAAGCAGACTGCACGTACCCCTCATCTCGAGGATACCCTGGAGGCGACCGTTGACGCAGCCCCGCAAACCCCCCAAGAAGAGCATTCGGCGTCCCCCGATCGCCGATGCGGGTGCGTCACCTTCGTCACCGGCAGCTCGCCTGAAATCACCTGCGAACTGGAAGGTTTGCTCCGCCGGCGCTTGCGCCTGGCTGCCGTCCTCTTGTTCGTGGGCTTCGGGGTGTTCCTGGTGTGGCACGTGGCCCGGTTTGGGCTGGACGTGGATGAAATCCTAGGCCCGGGTTTTCTCCTCTTCCATGTCGTGGTGACTGCCGCGTTGGGGGGGATCGCGGCCCTCTTGTGGCGCCGCTGCATGTTGCCGATTGTCGTGCTGCGCCTTTGCGAGTGGCTCATTTTCGGCCTGCCCGCCCTGTTCTTTCTGGCCGCCCAGTATAAAGCCGCTGCAGAACTGGCCACCCGTGGCCATCTGACCCTGGAAGCGGGCCCCTGGCTGGTGCTGATGTTCACTTACGCCCTCTTTATCCCCAACAGCATGCGGCGCGCGGCATTGGTGCTGGGGATCATGGCCGCTGTGCCTCTGGGGCTGCTCTTGCTTCTGGACATGACCGCCCCCGAAGCGGCTGCCCTGATCAGCCTGGATCATGTGGTCCGCTTGGGCCTCTTGGTGGGGTGCGCCGCCATTGCCGGTGTGCTGGGCGTGGATACCATTGGCACGCTGCGCCGGGAGGTTTTCGAGGCCAAACAGGTCGGCCAGTACCGTCTGCGCAAAAGACTCGGCGCCGGTGGAATGGGCGAGGTCTATCTGGCCGAGCACCAACTGCTCAAAAGGCCCTGCGTGGTGAAGTTGATCCGTCCGGACAAGGCGGGCGACCCCCGGGTGCTGGCACGGTTCCAGCGGGAGGTGCAGGCCACCGCCCAGCTCAGCCATTGGAACACCGTGGAGATCTTCGATTACGGCATCACCGACGACGGCACCTTCTACTACGTCATGGAGTACCTGCCCGGCATGAGCCTGGGCGAATTGGTGGCCCGCTATGGCCCCATGCCGCCCGAGCGGGTGATCTACCTCCTCCGCCAGGCCTGCGATGCCTTGCGCGAGGCCCACGCCGCGGGGCTGGTGCACCGCGACATCAAGCCGGCCAATATCTTCGCGGCCCAGCGCGGCGGAGTGTACGATGTGGTGAAGCTGTTGGACTTCGGGCTGGTGAAACCGCTGGCCGACAAGGGCTCCATCGAATTGAGCATCGAAGGGGCCATCACCGGCTCGCCCCTGTACATGTCGCCCGAACAGGCCCTGGGCGATGCCGATGTGGACCCCCGCAGCGATATCTACTCGCTGGGCGCGGTGGGGTATTACCTGCTCACCGGCCGGCCGCCGTTCGAGGGCGATCAACCGATCAAGATCATCCTGGCCCACGCCCACGAGGAAGTAACGCCTCCCTCGCGCTATCGCCCCGAAATACCCGCCGACCTGGAGCAGGTCATCCTCCGTGCCCTGGCCAAGCGGCCCGAGGATCGGTATCCCGATGTGGACGCGCTGGCCGAGGCCTTGGGCCAGTGCGAATCGGCCGGCCGCTGGTCGCGCGAGGCCGCCGCCCAGTGGTGGCAGTCGGTGGCACGCGGCGAACCGATCCACGCCCCGGCGCTGGCCTGACCCGGCCGCCACTGCCCTGCCGATCGGCCAAACAAGCACGCCCAGGCCCCACCTCACAAGCGTTTTCCCAAGGAAAAACCATGAATCCCAATCCGCCCCCCGCACCCTGTTCCAGAAGATCTGGGACGACCATGTCGTGCACGCCGAGCCGGGTGGGCAGACCATCCTGTATATCGACCTGCACTTGGTCCACGAGGTCACCAGCCCGCAGGCGTTCGAGGGTTTGCGCCTGGCCGGGCGCCGCGTCCGCCGGCCCCAGCGCACGGTGGCCACGGTGGACCATAATGTCCCCACCACCGACCGCTCGCTGCCCATCGTGGACCCGATCGCCAAACAGCAGATCGACACGCTGCGCGAGAACTGCCGCCAGTTCGGAATCCGCTTTTTCGACCTGAACGATCCCCACCAGGGCATCGTGCATGTGATTGGCCCCGAGTTGGGCCTGACGCAGCCCGGCATGACCATCGTCTGCGGCGACAGCCACACGGCCACCCACGGCGCCTTCGGCGCCTTGGCCTTCGGCATCGGCACCAGCGAAGTCGAACACGTGCTGGCCACCCAGACCCTGCCGCAGTACCCGCCTAAGACCATGGAAATCCGCCTGGAAGGGCGGCTGGGGCCCGGCGTGACGGCCAAGGATGCCATTTTGTATGTCATCGGCCGGATCTCCCCTCAAGGCGGCACGGGCTACTGCATCGAATACACGGGCCAGGCCGTGCGCGCCATGACCATGGAAGAGCGCATGACGGTGTGCAACATGTCGATCGAAGCAGGTGCCCGGGCGGGTTTGGTGGCCCCCGACGAGACGACGTTCGCCTATCTGCGGGGCCGGCCCTTCGCCCCGCCCGACTTCGAGACCGCTGTGGCCCGCTGGAAGACCCTGCCGGGCGACCCGGGGGCCACGTTCGACCGCGTAGAGGTGTTCCAGGCCGCGGACATCGAGCCGCAGGTCACCTGGGGCACCAACCCGGGCCAGGTGACCGGCATCACCGGCCGCGTGCCGCATCCCGCCGACTTCGCCGACCCCTCGGAGCGGCGCTCGGCCGAGGCGGCCCTGGAGTACATGGGACTTCGGCCGGGAACCCCGATCACGGAAATACGGGTGGACCACGT
>JBBIQF010000615.1:0-3582 GCA_037442445.1 Planctomycetaceae bacterium | reverse complement strand
GTAGACATAATGGTTGGACCAGTCACTCGCGTCTGGCGTGGATTATGCTGGAAACCGCGGAGCGTTGTTCCAACGTTCCAACACAGAGCCACAACGAGAGGACTGGTCCAATGATCGCAAGTGTAGGGTACGTCGGTTTGGATGTCCACAAAGCGTCGATCACCATCGCCGTTGCCCGGGAAGGACGGAAGCCGGCCCAGGTGTGGAAGACGATTCCCAACGATGGGGTACGTCTGCGGAGGGCGTTGAAGTCGCTGGTCAAGGAGAACGAAGAGCTGCGGGTGTGCTACGAGGCGGGTCCGACGGGTTTTGGGCTGTGTCGGCGTCTGCGGGAGTCGGGGATCGATTGCAAGGTGGTGGCGCCTTCGTTGGTGCCGGGCAAGCCGGGGGAGCGAGTGAAGAGGGATCGTCGAGACGCGCGGAGGTTGGCGCATTTCCTGCGGTCGGGGGACCTGACGGAGGTGTACGTTCCGGAGGAGGCAGTGGAGGCGATTCGGGAGCGGGAGCGGGCGAGGGACGACGCGAAGCGTGCGGAGGGTGTGGCGCATTTGACGGAGGCATTGGAGACGTTGGTGGAGGGCACGGTGTTGGCTCCGCTGGTAAAGGCGTTGCGGGCGTTCCGTGGGGTGAACACGGTCAGCGCGGTGACGATAGCGGCGGAGGTGGGAGACCTGCGGCGGTTTCGGACGGCGGGGGAGTTCATGTCGTACGTGGGGCTGGTGCCTTCGGAGGCGAGTTCGGGGAAGCGGCGTCGGCAGGGGGCGATCACCCGGTGCGGGAACGCCCACCTGAGGTGGATAATTGGTGGAGGCGGCGTGGCATTACTATCACGAGCCGGCGATGAGTGCGGCGTTGCGGGCGCGGAGCCAGGGGGTGGCGGCGGGGGTAAGGCGGATTGCCTGGAAGGCCCAGCACCGCCTGCACCGGCGGCGGTACCGTCTGGTCTGTAGGGGCAAGACTCTGCAGAAGGCGGTGGTGGCCGTGGCGCGGGAACTGGCGGGGTTTATCTGGGCCGTGGGACAGGAGCCGGTATGGCTGGAGTCCGAGGAGAGGGGAGCCTCCGGCTAGGGGTTTCGCCCGCCTCGTGCGGGCGACCCGGGGGACGAGTCCCCTCCCCCTGGACCCTCTGCACGCACGCGATCTTGCCGCGGGGATGGACCCGGCGGCTCGTCGGCACGTCGGGCTTTTGCACACGCGCGATCTTACCGCCGGCATGAACCGGGCGGCTCATGGCAAGTCGGGGTTCCCGCGGGTGCGGAGCACGGCCCGGCTAGTGGATCCGGCGCGAGCCGGAAAGCTGTTTGACCAGTTCGCCCACCACCGCCTTGGCATCGCCGAAGAGCATGAAGGTCTTATCCAGAAAGTACAGCTCGTTGTCGATGCCTGCGAATCCGGGGTTCTTGCTCCGCTTGATGGCGAAGACGGTGCGGGCCTTGTCGGCGTCGATGATCGGCATGCCGTAAATGGGGGTCGATTTGTCGTACCGCGCTGCGGGATTCACCACGTCGTTGGCCCCGATGACCAAGGCCACATCGCACTGCGGCATGTCGCGGTTGATCTCGTCCATTTCCACCAGGTCGGAGTAGGGGATGTCGGCCTCGGCCAACAGGACGTTCATGTGGCCGGGCATGCGGCCGGCCACGGGGTGAATGGCAAACTTCACCGTGATCCCCCGGCGCGTGAGTTCCTGGTAAAGCTCGCGCACGCGGTGCTGGGCCTGGGCCACCGCCATGCCGTAGCCCGGCACGATGACCACGAAGTTGGCCTGTTCCAACACCTGGGCGGCCCCTTCGATGGTCTCGGACTTGTACACCCGCTCGTCTTTTCCGGCCGCCGAGGCCTGCACCTTGCCGAACGCCCCGAACAGCACGTTGGTAAACGAGCGGTTCATGGCCCGGCACATGATGATGGACAGGATCAGCCCGCTGGAGCCATCCAGGGCCCCGGCCGTGATCAAGAGCTTGTTATCGAGGACAAAGCCCATGGCCACGGCCGACAGCCCCGCATACGAGTTGAGGATGGAGATGACGGTGGGCATATCGGCCCCGCCGATGGGGATGATCAACAGCACGCCGAAGGCCAGCGAGAGCACGATCAGCAGGGGAAATGCGACCGAGGCCAGCGTGCCCGTAGGCCAGATGACCATCAGCACCCCCAACAGCACCGCCAGCAGCAACAGGGCGATATTGCTTACGTTTTGATACGGATACGTGACCGGGCGCTGGGGAATCCACTTGATTTCCTGGAGCTTGGCGGCGGCCATCAGGCTGCCGGTGAGGGTAACGAACCCCAAGAGCACCTCGGCCGACAGGGCCGCCATCCGGAACGGCGTAAGCTGTTCGGGGCTTTGCCCGAGCCAAAGGTAGTACTTGGCCGTGCCAACCAGCCCAGCGGCCAGGCCGCCGAAGGCGTGCGACAGGGCCGTCCGCTGGGGCACGGCGGTCAAGGGCACGCGCGACAGGGGGATGCCCACGGCGAACCCCGCCGCGATCGCCGCCACGATCCACCCGTGATGCAAGACCTCGGGCTGGATCCAGGTGGCCAGCACGGCAAGCAGCATGCCCAAGGCGCCGGCCTGCACCCCCCGCCGGGCGGTCCGCGGATCGTTCATCCAATGCAGGGCGAAGATAAACAGGGCCGTGGCCACCAGATAGGCCAACTGGACCACGCTGTGCGTGAAAGCGGGGCTCATGCCTGCGACTCCTGGCGGTTCTGCTTGAACATCCGCAGCATCCGGTCGGTGATCAAGAAGCCGCTGACGATGTTCGTCATCGAAGCGAACAAGGCCACGGCCCCCAGAATGCGGATGCCCGAGGGATAATCCGCACCGGTAACGAGGATGGAGCCCACCACCGCGATGGCCGAGATGGCGTTGGTCAGCGACATGAGCGGCGTATGCAACAGCCGCGACACCCGCAAGATGACGCCCAGGCCCACAAAGGTGGCCAACAGCAGCACAAACAGCAGGGTCCACGAGTCGGAGCCGGCCGGCTCAGCGTGCCCGGATCCGTGTCCCGGCGCCTGACTTGCCGGGGAATTGGCCGCTGGGCCGACGGGTGCGGACGATGCTACCGGCACCGCGGCTACCGCGGCGGAATCGGATGTTCCCACCGAAAAGGCATTAGCGGCCCCCCATGAGGCAGCAAGTATCAAACTCAACGCGATCCAGAATGCCAAGCCCCCTGCGAATCTCCCTGGTGGCGACATCAATAGGTGCACTCCGCAGCACAGGTTGCTTGCCAGGCCGGCGCTCCCAAGAGACGCTCGCAAGTGCCCGGCGGTAATAATCAAACATATCCTAGCGGATGCGGCAACCCGGCCGTGCCGATCTGCAGCGGCAGCAGGAACTTGGGGCCATCTGCCCGGGGCAGTACATATGGGGGGCTCAAGAGAAACACGCCGAGGTGGTCGTGCCCGACGGTAGCCGCGGATACAGTGGGGTTCTATGTAGTTTGTCGTGGGGGTGATGGGGAACTTTGTCTACGGCGCCACCCAACGCCCGAGGAGCGGTGAAATGGAGGTAACCCTTCACGGCCCCGGGGTTTTCAAGGGGAAGGCGCGTGCGGGGTGCGGCGAGTATCG